>CBDUYQ010000292.1:0-2235 GCA_965371475.1 uncultured bacterium | reverse complement strand
TTGCGCGGGCTCATCGGAACCACTCCCAGTCGCGCCGGGCCAGCAGCCAGAAGAGCAGCGCGCCGCTTGTCACCCCTCCGCCCAGCAGCAGCAGTCCCAGCCCCGGCTCTCCCAGCAGCAGCTTTCCCGTGGCGAACAGGATGCTGTAAACCATCGCCGACGCCAGCACCCACGCGAGGAAATTCAGCCCCAGGGATTCGCGGCTTTCGATCTCCGGCGCCTGGGCGGCCACCGTACCCCAGCCCAGTGCGGGCGGACGTACGCGGCGGTAGAAGGCCAGCAGGTGTTCGCGCGGTTCCGGCCGGGTCAAAAAGGTTACGGCCAGCCACACCGCCGTGCCGATGGCGGCGGTCGTCGCCATGGTTTTGGTCAGCGTGAGTTGTTCGCCGCCGGTGAACGGGTTCCAGAACTTGAGCGTCAGCGAAACGGTCAGTGCGGCAATCATCGAAGATATTTCGCTCCAGGCATTGATGCGCCACCAGTACCACCGCAGCAGCAGGACGCCTCCCGTGCCCGCGCCCACCATCAGCAGGATACCCCAGCCCTCGCGCACCGTGTCGAAGGCGTAGGTGGTGGCGCCGGCCGCCACCATAATCAGAATGGTCGCGAGTTGGGCGGCGCGCAGGTAGTGTTTTTCCTCCTGCCCGGGTCGCAGGAAGCGGCGGTAGAAGTCATTGATGACATACGACGCCCCCCAGTTGAGTTGTGTGCTGATGGTGGACATATAGGCTGCCAGCAGGGCGGCCAGCATCAGTCCGCGCAGGCTGGCCGGCAGGTGGTCCACCATCACCAGCACGTAGCCGGACTCCTTGTCGGCCAGGTCGGGGTAGAGGACTACGGAGACCAGCGCCACCAGAATCCACGGCCACGGCCGCAACGCGTAGTTTGCGATGTTGAACCAGAGCGTGGCCAGCAGCGAGTGCTTCTCGTTCTTCGCGGAAAAAATCCTCTGCGCGATATAGCCGCCGCCGCCCGGTTCCGCGCCGGGATACCAGCTCGCCCACCAGTTGATGCCGATGTAAACGAGAAAGGCAAAGACCGGCATCCAGTGCGAATCGGCGGAGGGGAAGAACGACAGCAGAGGAGCGTCCGAGGCGCGCGTGGCTTCCAGCGCCTCAATCTTCTCCCGTAACGCGCCCAGACCGCCCACGGCGGCCACTCCGTACCAGGCCAGCGCAATCGTCATCCCCATCATCAGAACGAACTGCATCAGGTCGGTCACCATCACGCCCCAAAGACCGGCCAGGGTGGTGTAGGCTGCGGTCAGCGCGAGGCAGAGCATGACGGCTTCGAGGCGGCCAATGCCCAGGGTCAGTTGCAATACCTTGGCCATCGCCAGATTGACCCAGCCGATGATGATGCAGTTCATCACCACGCCCAGGTAGATCGCGCGGAAGCCGCGCAGGAATGCCGCCGGTTTGCCCGTGTAGCGCAACTCCGCCAGCTCGACGTCGGTCATCACCCCCGCCCGCCGCCACAGCCGCGCAAAAAAGAATACGGTCATCATGCCGCTCAGCAGCATGCCCCACCACAGCCAGTTGCCGGCAATGCCGAACTGCGCCGTGGTGCCGGTGACCCAGAGCGGCGTATCGACCGCGAAGGTGGTGGCGACCATCGAAGTCCCGGCAATCCACCACGGCACACCCCGTCCGGAAACAAAAAAGTCGGCCAGGCTTGCCTGCGCCCGCCCTTTCAGCGACCAGGCAATCCCGAAGGAGATAAGAAAGTAGCCAGCCAGTACCAGCCAGTCGATGAGGGAGAGTTGCACGGGATTACTCTTGATTACTCCTGAGGCACTGCGGGGGGACCGGCCAGCCCCAGCGCTTCCATCACGGCATTGTGGACCAGCGGGCGGAACTCCCGAATCTTCTGGTTCTCGCGGGTGGGGTGGACGCGGTTGGTCAGCAGCACGACGAAGAGTTCGCGCTCCGGGTCAATCCAGATCGAAGTCCCGGTATAGCCCGTATGGCCGAAGGCGCGGGCGGAAATATATTTGCCCGCCGAGGAGTACTCCGGCGGCGGCGAGGGCGTATCCCACCCGAGGGCGCGGGTCGAGTCCGGTATATTCCGGCGGCGGGTGAAGAACTCGATGGTCTCACGTTTCAGAATCCTTTTGTGACCATAGATACCGCCGTTGAGCAAGAACTGGCAGAAGACGGCCAGCTCCCGCGCCGGAGCAAACAGGCCCGCGTGTGGCGCCACCCCGCCCATCGCCCAGGTGTTGCCGTCGTGGAC
>CBDUYQ010000291.1:0-2247 GCA_965371475.1 uncultured bacterium | reverse complement strand
AGCTACCTGACCGAAGAGATGAACAAGCTCCGCGAGGCGGGACGGTACCAGAAGTTGCGCATCCTGCAGGGCGAACAGATGGCGGTCTGCACCTTTGACGGGCAGAAGGTTATCAACCTCTCCTCCAACAACTACCTCGGGCTGACCACCAGCAAAGCGCTCAAAAAAGCCGCCGCCGCCGCCATCAAGACGCACGGGGTGGGGTCGGGCGCAGTGCGCACCATCGCCGGGACCATGGACATCCACATGGCACTCGAGGAACGGATTGCCCGGTTCAAGCACACCGAAGCGAGCGTGGTGTTCCAGTCCGGCTTTGTGGCCAACGCCGGGACGGTGCAAGCGATTCTGGGGCCGGAGGACATTATCATTTCCGACGAACTCAACCACGCCAGCATCATCGACGGCGGGCGGCTCTCCAAGGCTGCAAGGAAAATCTTCCGCCACGGTGACATGAACCACGCCGAGGAAATCCTGAAAGAGATCCAGGGACACAGCGGGCACAAGCTGCTCATCACCGACGGCGTGTTCTCAATGGATGGCGACATCGGCAACCTCCCGGCCCTGTGCGATCTGGCCGACCGGTACGGCTGCATCATGATGGTCGATGACGCGCACGCCAGCGGGGTGCTGGGCAAAGGCGGGCGCGGCACGGTGGACCACTTCCGGTTGCACGGCCGGGTGGACGTGCAGGTGGGGACGCTCTCGAAAGCCATCGGCTCGATTGGCGGGTACGTCTGCGGCGGACGCGACCTGATCGACTTCCTTTGTCACCGCGGGCGGCCCTTCCTGTTTTCCACTTCGCAACCGCCGTCTGTTACGGCCACCTGCCAGGCGGCGTTCGAGCTGCTGGACTCCGACGCCGGGGAAAAGTTAATCAAGAAGCTCTGGAACAACACCAAGTTCTTCCGGCGGAAGCTCAAACGCTTCGGGTTCGACACCGGCAAAAGCGAGACTCCGATTATCCCCATCATGGTGGGCGACGCCACCAAAGCGCAGGAGTTCAGCCGCGAGATATTCCAGGAAGGCGTGTTCGCGCAGGCGCTCGGCTTCCCGACCGTGCCCGAGGGCAAAGCGCGGCTGCGGACGATAGTTTCCGCCGCGCACAAACGCTCCGACCTCGAACAGGCGGCCGAAATCCTTTTCAGCACCGCGCAGAAGCTGCGGATTGTTTGAACTTTACCCAATCGGGAATCCGTATCTCATTCTAAGGAGTAACTCAATGCGAAAAGTATTTATTTTGGTTTTTACACTAATTCTGGTTCTTACCGCCAGCCACGACGGCACCACGCAGGAAGTAAAGAAGTACCAGCCGAAGGCGGGCGACTACCAGTACCACTTCGGGGTGGCGGAGCCGGTCATGCGGTTGCAGCCGGGCGACATCGTGGAGACTTACACCGAGCGAACCGACACGGGCTACTACCGGCAGTTCGGCGATACGGTTCCGAAGGACGCCCCGCCCAACCCATACCTGCCCAACCCGGTTACCGGGCCGTTCTATATAGAAGGCGCGGAGCCAGGTGACACGCTGGTTGTCCGGCTGCTCTCGATTGAACCGGCGGAAGAGACGGCCATCGGTTACACCGGCCCCACCTTCGGCGGACTCACCCCCACGCGCTACACGCAGATGCTGGGCACACCGCCGGTGGACCGGCTGACAAGCTGGACCTATAAGGTGGACACGGAAGCGCGGACGGTGGAGTTCCAGGCGAACGATTCCGATATAACGGTGAAGCTGCCGTTGCAGCCATTCCTCGGCTGCCTGGGCGTTGCCCCTGCCAACGGCGAGGTGCGGCAAACTACTGTGCCGGGCTTCTTCGGCGGCAACATGGACACACCGGAGGTTCGGGCAGGAACCACCCTCTACCTGCCGGTGAACGAGCCGGGGGCGCTGCTCTACCTGGGCGACGGACACGCCGTGCAGGGTGAAGGCGAAATCGCCGGCACGGCGGCCGAGATTGCCATGAACGTAAAGTTCCAGGTGGACGTTATCAAGGGCCGCAGTATCCAAACTGTCCGGATGGAAGACGACACCTACCTGATGACCGCCGGGAGCACCAAGCCGCTGGAAGACGCCATGCGGGTGGCCAGCGCGGAGATGATCCGCTGGCTGGCGGAGGACTTCGGATTTTCTCCGCTTGATGCGTATGAGTTCCTGAGCGTGGCGATGGAGTCAAACGTGAGCCAATTGGTGGATCCCAACTATACGATTCTGGTGAAACTCAGGAAGGAGTACCTGCCGCCGAAAAA
>CBDUYQ010000290.1:0-2260 GCA_965371475.1 uncultured bacterium | reverse complement strand
CCATGTTCCAGACTTTCATCATCCCGCGCTTCTCCTGCATCATCACCGAATGCAGAAAGGCGGTGCCGGTCAGCCACGGCAGCAGCGAGGCGTTTTCTACCGGGTCCCAGCCCCAATAGCCGCCCCAGCCCAGCACGGCGTAGGCCCAGCGCCCGCCCAGCATGACCCCGATGGTCAGGAAGCCCCAGGAAATCATGCTCCAGAACCGGGTGACGTGAATCCACTTTTCGCCCTTGGTTTCGGTAATCAGCGCCGCCATGGCAAACGCAAACGGGATGGTGAAGCCGACAAACCCGAGGTAGAGCATGGGCGGGTGGATGACCATAGCCGGGTATTGCAGCAGGGGGTTGAGGCCGTTGCCGTCGGGCGGCGCAAAGATTTGCATCCCCGTCGCAGTTTGGACCGCCAGCAACTTGAACGGGTTCACCACAAAATTGTTGAGCAGAAGGAAGAAGGCCTGCACGGTCATCAGCACGGTGATGACGTAGGGCATCAGGTGGCGGTAGGCCTTGCGGTTCAGCAGTACCACCACGGTGGAGTAGAGCCCGAGGATGCAGCTCCAGAACAGCAGCGAACCTTCCTGGCCCGACCACAGCGCCGAGACCTTGTAAAAGGTGGGCAGCGCGCGGTTGCTGTGCGAGGCCACGGCGGCAATGCGGAAGTCGTCCCGCATCAGGAGCACGAGCATCGCCAGGGTTCCCAGCAGCGTGAGACCGCCGGTGATTATCGCAGCGCGTTCGGCGCTCAGCGCCAGCAGCGGTTTCTGTTTCCACTCGCCCAGCAGGGCGGCGGCAATGGCGTACAGGGAGAAGCAAAAGGCCAGAAGAAGGGCAAAGCTGCCGAGTGTGTCCATAAAATATCAGCCCCTATGAAAAAATAAAAATGAAATTTATTAATAACCAGTTTCGCCGACGGCCGTCTCTTCACCTGCTTCATCGCTGGTCTCGCCTCCGGGGAGCGCTTCGTACTTGGAGGCGCACTTGGCCTGGACCTGTTCGGCTATGAACTCGTGGTCGCGGGTGTAGCGCCCGGTCAATACCGCCTGGGCTTCGTCGATCAGTGTGTCGGGCAACGGGTCGCGCCCAACGTAGCGCACCGGGATAGTATCGTCATCGCCGCCGTGCTGGTAGATGGCAAAGTGGACCTCGCCGCCCTTGCGCTTGATCGTGCCGGGGACGACGTTGCCCGCCAGCCGCAACCGCATCCGGTAGGCCTGTTCGCCCTGCTCGCGCAACTCGGGGATGGTCACATAGTAGGACTTGGACTCTTCAAAACCGCTTACGCCCAGCCAGACCAGAACCCCGAGGATGATGATTGAGCCGACAATAAACTTGGTGTTTTTCTGGTTCATCGTTCGTCCTCACGCTCTCGAAACTTCAATATAGTCTTCCAGTTAGTCATAGTCAATGATGGTTAATGCACGGCGGATACCATTTCCCTGATGCCGTTGCGTAACGGTAACCCGCTGAATCAAATACTAATATTCTATCGGTGTGAGCGGGAAGGCAAGGCATCGGTTACGAACGCCCCTTATTGTGGGGCAAATAGCGCATCCGCAAGGCTGAATCGCGGGGCCGGGTAAAGATTTCCGGGTGAATGGCATGGGCCAGCAATGCCAAGCCTCTCATCAGAATGGGCGCGGGGGTATTGAGCAGTTCGTCGCTGATGACACAGACCCTGCCGTCTTCCACGGCTGCCAGGTCCTGCCAACCCTTGCGGCGCAGAACGTGCGTCTGCTTCGGGCGCATGCCCATGGCTGCCCAGGCCAGTATGACCACCTCGGGATTGGCTTGGACGATTTCCCGATTAGTGGTCTTCCGTCCTGCCGGGCCGCGAGGTACGAAGCGCCCCCCGGCAATTTCGACCAGCTCTTTTACCCACGGCGGCGACACAATCACCGGCTTGGACCAGGACTCGCAGTAAACCCGTGGCCGCCGCTTAGTCAGGTGCGCGCGGGAGGCAATGCTTTGTATCTTCGTCTGCATCTGCCGGACGATGGTTGCGGCCCGTTTCTCTTTGCCGACCAAGCGGCCAATGAGTCGGATATCAGAGAAAACGTCGTCGAGTGAGCGCGGGGTCTTGGCCAGCAGGGTGAGGTTCTGGTCGAGCAGCGCCTTGATGGTTTCCGCCCGGTAGGGGACCGATCCGATTACGATGCCGGGTTTGAGTGCGGCCACTTGGCCTGCGTCGCCGCGCCAGCAGTCGCCCACCAGCGGCAGCCGCTTTACGTCTGCGACATCCTTGCACCAGCGGGTTACGC
>CBDUYQ010000289.1:0-2277 GCA_965371475.1 uncultured bacterium | reverse complement strand
CTCGGCACCGCCGCCTACATGAGTCCCGAGCAGGCCCACGGGAGGCAGGCGGATAAACGTGCCGACATTTGGTCCTTCGGCGTGGTGCTCTATGAAATGCTGACCGGACGGCAGGCCTTCTCCGGTGAGTCGATTTCCGACACTCTCGCCTCGGTTCTCAAGCTTGACCCGGACTGGGATGCTCTGCCGAGTGACACGCCCGCGCCCATCCGCAAGCTGCTGCACCGCTGCCTGACCAAAGACCGCAAGCAACGCCTGCAAGCCATCGGCGAAGCGCGCATCGCCCTCGAAGAACATCTGGGTGAGCCCGCAGCTTCCTCGGTGATGATGACCGGCGCGGCCCAGGCGGGTCCGCAACCTGCCTGGCGGCGTGCACTACCATGGGTGCTGCTCGGTGCGATGACCCTGATTGCCGCGCTGGCCCTCTTGACCCTTTGGCGTGGAGGGGAAACCAAACGCGGGCTCATCCGCTTAAGCGCCAACGTCTCCGGCGAAGAACCTCTTAGTACCGCTCAGGGAGCCGCAGCGGTGCTCTCGCCCGACGGCAAGCGGCTGGCCTATGTCGCCGGTGCCGGCTCCGACCGCATGCTCTACTTGCGCTCGCTCCATCAGTTGGAAGGCGAGCCGCTCTCCGGCACCGAAGGCGCCTTTGCGCCTTTCTTCTCACCGGACGGCCAGTGGGTGGCTTTCTTCGCTGCCAACAGCCTCAAGAAGGTTTCCGTGCAAGGCGGCGCCCCGCTGACGCTCTGCGAAACGCAAGCCAGCCGCGGCGGCACCTGGAGCAATGACGGCACCATTGTATTTGCGCCAGCCACCACAACTGGCCTCTCCCGCGTTCCCGCCGCCGGCGGAACGCCCGAGGCGCTCACCGAGATTGACAGTGAAAAGAACGAGCGCTCTCACCGCTGGCCGTTTTTCCTGCCGGGCGGCAAGCATGTCCTTTTTGTCGCGCAGGAAAGGGGGGTCGACTACAATGACGCCAACATTGAGGTAGTCTCGCTTGAAACCGGCGATCGCAAGGTAGTCCACCAGGGCGGAACCTATCCCCGCTACCTGCCCACCGGCCACCTGGTGTACCTCCGCGACGCAACCCTGTTCGCCGCGCCCTTTGACCTGGGGGGTCTCGAAGTCTCCGGCCTGCCCACTCCTCTGCTCGAGGGCGTCATGCAAACGGGCAACGGCGGCGGGCAGTATTCCTTTTCAGAGACCGGCACCCTCCTTTACCTCGCCGGCAGCGAAGCTTTGGCCGAGTCCACCATGGTGTGGGTGGACAGGAAGGGGAGCGTGAAACCCCTCATCGAGCGAAAGCGCGGTTACGAAGACTTCCACCTCTCACCCGACAGCCGGCAGGTGGTCGTCGAAGTCAACATGCCCGGCGCCGAGGACATTATTTGGCTCTACGACATCGAGCGCGGCACCATGACCCGGCTGACCTTCGGCTCCGGAGGAAGCTTTCAGCCCGTCTGGACCCCGGACGGCAACCGCGTAGTTTTTGGCTCCACCCGGGAAAGTGCTGTCCCTGGCCTCTACTGGAAGCGCGCCGATGGCGCCGGCGAGGCGGAGAGACTGGTCCCCAACGACCGCGTGCAGCTACCCAGCTCCTGGTCGCCCGACGGCAAGGTCTTGGCCTACACGGAATTGGGCGGCACGACCTTGGCGGACATCATGATCTTGCGGCTGGGAGAGCAGAACCAAGCGGAGGTTTTCCTGCAGACGCCCTTCGTCGAGGACGGCGCGCAGTTCTCCCCCGACGGCCGCTGGGTCGCCTACTATTCCAATGAGTCCGGAACCTTAGAGGTCTACGTCCGGCCCTTCCCCGGCCCCGGCGGCAAGTGGCAAATCTCCACCGAAGGCGGCTTTGACCCCCGCTGGTCCCGCAGCAGCAGCGAGCTTTTCTATCGCAACGGCGGCAAAGTGATGGCGGTTTCCGTTTCCGCCCGAGGAGAGAGTTTCCGCGCCGGAACCCTACGGCAGTTGTTCGAGGGCAACTTTGTGGATCCGAGAGCCGGCTCGCAGGCCTGGGACGTTACCCCAGACGGCAAGCGCTTTGTCATGCTTCAATCGGAAAGCGGTGTCGCCGCCGCTCAAACCCATCTGAACTTCATCTTCAACTGGTTCGACGAGCTCCACCGCCTCGCTCCCGCCAGCGAGAACTGATTGCGTTTGCGCTCCGACCCCCGCTTCCAATCCCTCCTCCGCCGGATGAGCTTCCCGGAGTAGTCCCTTCGCGTTGACTTGGGTGGGGGTGCGGCGTAGCATGGCGGGGAATGTCTCAGG
>CBDUYQ010000288.1:0-2311 GCA_965371475.1 uncultured bacterium | reverse complement strand
CTGATGCCGCTGCTCTTCTCCGACGACGACCTCGACGCCATGAACAAAGTTAAAAACGTTTTCAACCCCTCCGGGCGCCTCAACCCCGGCAAGCTGCTCCCGCTTACAAAATCCTGCGGCGAGCTCCGTATGCAGCCTCTGCCCCAAAAAGCGACACTGTAGAAACATGCTGTCACTAGCAACCGCAGTCAGGAAAACAATGACAGCTTGGAAGAGGTGCGGAGTTTACCCCGCCCCCGGCGGGGCACCCGCTCAGCTTTTTGTCGTCCTGAGCGAAGCGAAGGACCTCGACCGATGACAAACGAGGCCTCTCCTGTGTGCGGTCAAAACGGATAAAGCACCATGCCTGCCGCTACCATCAACCTCGAACCGCTGCAACGCCTCCTCGGCAGCGAGCGCTGCTCCACTAAGGCCAGCGACTGCCAGCGCTGCCAGGTGGACGGCTTAGCCCCGGCGGCGGTGGTGGAACCCGCCGATGCAAAAGAACTGGCGGAGATTGTCGGCTGGGCGCGCGCGCAACACGCCGCCCTGTTGCCCTTCACCAGCGGCGCTTACCTCCCGCTCGGCAACCCGCCGCCGGCGCTGGACGTGGGCGTCTCCCTCCGCCGCCTCAACCGCGTCCTGCACTACGACCCCGACGACCTCACGCTCTCGGTCGAGGCCGGCACGCCACTGAGCGAAATCCAGAAGCTGCTGGCCGAGCAGAACCAGTTCCTGCCCGCCGACCCGCCCTTGGCCGAGCGCGCCGCCCTGGGCGGCCTGCTGGCCGCCAACGCCTCCGGCCCGCTGCGCTACGCCTACGGCACCTGGCGCGACTTCGTGGTCGGCCTGCGCTTCGTCACCGGCGAAGGCAAGCAAGTCAAGAGCGGTGGCCGGGTGGTGAAGAACGTCGCCGGCTACGACCTGACCAAGCTCCTCATCGGCTCACTCGGCTCGCTCGGCATCCTGACCGAAATCAACTTCAAAGTTTTCCCCCGCCCGCCTGAGACCGCTTCCTTCGCCGCTGCCTTCGACAGCCTGGAGGCGGCGCTGGACTACCGCACCCGCGTCGTCCATTCCGCGCTCGGACCCACGGCCATTGAACTGCTCGACGCGAGTGCAGCGCGGTTGCTCAGCGCCAAGCATCTCTCCCCCTCGCACTGGTCACTGCTGATTTCCTGCGGCGGCGTGCCAGCCGTCATCCGGCGCTTCCAAACCGACCTCGACCGGCTCGCTCAGGAGTTGGGCGCGGCCACCTTCACTGCACTCATCGGAACCGACGAACAGGCAACCTGGACGTCCGTGCGCAACCTGGTGGCGAGTGCGCGCGCACACAACCCCAATACCACCGTAATCAAATGCCCACTGCCGCTGGCGCAGCTCGGACCTTTCATCGAAAAAGTACAGCAAGTCGCTGCCCGCTACCAACTGCCCACCGCCGTCGCCGCTCACGCCGGCACCGCCATTGCCTTCGTATATTTGCTGCCCGCGGCCAACACCGCCGATGCCGCCCAGCGCATGGCCCAGGCTGCCACCGAAACCATCCACGCCGGCAACAACCTGGGCGGGCGCGTCACGCTGCCCTGGTGCCCCACCGAAGTCAAACACAACGTCAACGTTTGGAGCCCCGCGCGCGACGACTTCACCCTCATGCAAAAACTCAAAGCCCAATTCGACCCCGACCGCGTCCTCAATCCGGGTCGCTTCGTGGGAGGCCTCTAAATGCGAAAACACGACCTTCTCCAGCCTCTCTTTCTCTCCTTTTACTCAAAGTCGCTCTATCAGGACGTGGGGAGGCGCTGGTCTAGTACGACATTTCTCTATCTCTTGCTACTTCTGGCGTTGGTCTGGATTCCGACCATGTTCAAACTCCAGCAAGAGTTTGGCCGGTGGATTCAACAGGAAGCCCCCGCCCTGGTGTCTCAGATTCCCACCATCACAATTACCAACGGCGAAGTATCAACCGATGTCGAGACACCTTACTTCATCCGCGAGCCCGAGAAAGACACGGTGCTTGCGATCATTGACCTGACGGGAGAATACACATCCCTGGACGACAGCGATGCCCGAGTGCTGCTCACCAAAGACACGTTCTTCATGAAGAAGGACGAGCGCGAAACCCGCACGTACGACCTCTCCGGTATCGAGAAGTTTGTGGTGGATGAGAACAGAGTTGCGGGATGGCTGGAGTTGCTGGCAACGTGGCTTCCGGTTTTGTTCTACCCTTTTGCGGTTCTTTTCTCTTTTCTCTACAGGCTCGTGCAAGCTCTGCTGTATGCCGCCATCGGACTCCTCTTCGCCAAAGCCCTGAAAGCGCCGCTCGGCTATGCGG
>CBDUYQ010000287.1:0-2312 GCA_965371475.1 uncultured bacterium | reverse complement strand
CTTTTCCGGAGTGCGCGGGCGGCGGCGGAGGTGGACTTCGCGGCCGTGGTCGCGGAACTCGACCTCGTCCATCAGTTGCTCCATCAGGAACAGGCCGCGCCCGCCGGGCTTATCGATGTTGTCCTCTTCGGTGGGGTCGGGGACGTTTTCCGGTGCAAAGCCGGGGCCTTCATCGCGCACGACGATGTGCAGACCTTCCTTGTCGTCACAATGGGTTTCTACGGTGATGACTTTCTTGGGATTCATCTCGGAACCGTGGCTCAAGGCGTTGTTGAGCGCTTCCTGCAGGGCCAGGCGGATTTCATTCAAGTCGCCGCAGCGGCAGTGGCGCCGGGCCATCTCTTCCATCAGGTCATCGAGCACTTCCGTGATGGAGGTGGTGGCGGCGGGCAGTTTGTGTTCGAGCTTGAATCCCACAGCGCCATCCCTCCCGAAAGGCAGCCGGGCGGCTTATTTGTTTTTCCACTCCGGCTTGCGTTTTTCGGCCAGGGCGCGCAGGCCTTCCTGCGCGTCGGCAAGTTTGTAGAGTTCGTTCAGGAAGAGGTTGTGGGCGTGGGCGAGCGAATCCATCATGTTCATGCCGAGCCCTTCGTAAAGAGCGCGCTTGGTGATGGCCATTACCGGGGCGGAGGACTGCGCCAGTTGCGCCGCCAGCTTGTCGATGGTCGGCGCCAGTTGCTCTGGCGGGACCATCCGGCTGACCAGGCCCATCCGCACGGCCTCTTCCGCCGTGACGACGTTGCCGATGAGGATGAGTTCCATAGCGCGTTTCGGGCCGATCAACTGGGGAAACAGGCTGGTGGCAAACGGCGGGAACATGCCCAGCACCTTGAGTTCGGGCTGGCCGAACTTGGCGTTGGGGGTTGCGATTACGATGTCGCCGAAGACGGCCAGCTCACAGCCGCCGCCCAGCGCCGATCCGTCCACGCCGATGAGGAGCGGCTTGCCGATTTCGACCGAGGCGACGAAGACACGCCGGAAGGCATCGAGCATCTGGAAGACGCGCTCTTGGGAGTACTCGGGCAGGTCGACGCCGCCGCAGAAGGATTTCGACTCCGGGCTGGCCAGCATGACGACCACTTTGATTTCCGGGTGGTCGCCGAGGCTTTCAAAGGCGATGGCAATCTCGGAGAGCATCTCGGCGTTGAGGACGTTGTGGGGCGGGCGGTTGAGCGTGAGGCGGGCCTGGCCCTCCTTGTGTTCCCACGTAATAAATTTGAAGGTGAGGGCTTTTTTCTTCTCCTCGCCGCCGTACATCTCATTGGTCATGACTTCAACCATGTTGACCTCCCGGGCGGGCGTGTCCGCCCCTCCACCATAATGGTTAGCTTCCGGTAGTTAGTTTACGGTCGTTCCAAACTCATGGCCATCCCCAAACCGCCGCTCACGCAGAGCGTGGCCAGCCCCTGCCGGGCCTTGCGCCGCTTCATCTCATGCACCAGCGTGGTGACGATGCGCGCGCCGGTGCAGCCGATGGGGTGGCCGAGGGCAATCGCCCCACCGTTTACGTTGAGCCGCTCGTGGTCGAATTTCAAGTCCTGGTCGCAGGCCAGGACCTGCGCGGCGAAGGCTTCGTTCAGTTCTATCAAATCGAAATCGTCCAGTTCCCCCCCCTGCCTCTCCAGCAATTGCCGGATGGCGGGGACAGGACCGAGTCCCATGCGGCGCGGGTCGCAGCCTACCACAACCCAGTCAACGATGCGGGCCAGCGGTTCAAGGTTAAGTGACTGGAGTTTCTCTTCGCTGACGATCAGCAGCGCCGAAGCGCCGTCGGAAATCTGGCTGGAGTTGCCGGGTGTAACCGTGCCGTCCTTTTTGAACACGGTGGGAAGGGTGGCCATTTTCTCCAGCGTGATCTCGGCACGGAAGGTTTCGTCGCGGTCAAAGGTTCGGGTGGATTTCTTTTCCTTGATTTCAATCGGGACGACCTCTTCGCTGAAGCGGCAGGCCTCCCACGCGGCGGCAGCTTTGTGGTGACTCTTTTGCGCGAAGCGGTCCTGCTGCTCGCGGTTGATGTTGCGCTCCTCGGCCAGCAGTTCAGCGGTTTCGCCCATGACCATGCCGGAGAGCGGGCAGAGGAAACCATCCTTGTACATGGCGTCGGTCAGTTTTTGGTGGCCGAGCTTGTGGCCCCAACGCGCGCCTTCCAGGAGGTAGGGCAGGCGGCTCATCGATTCGGTTCCGCCGACAAGAAAGCAATCGCCCCGGCCAAGCGAAATTCGTTCGGCGGCCAGTGCAATCGTCTGCAAACCGGAGGCGCAGGCCTGGTTGATGGTTACGGCGGGAACTTTTGTGCCGTGCTCTTCGCCCAG
>CBDUYQ010000286.1:0-2321 GCA_965371475.1 uncultured bacterium | reverse complement strand
ACGTAGAACGGCAGGTCCCACATGTTTTCGACAATCACGCCGTTGACGCCGCCTTCGAGCAAGGCGTCGAGGTCGCGGCGGGCATGGTCGAGAATGGTCTCCATGCCGTAGCCGGTGTACCCGGGCGAGCCGGGCAACGGCCACAGATGCACCATGCCGATGACGGGCTTCTGAACGCCGAAGAAATCATCCAAAGACTTCATGCGCGGGCGTTCTCTGTCCTGCTTCCACTGCGGAGTATTGTCCACCGGTGCCCCCTTGTCCTTCAGTGCCCTGCAACCGCTTCGAGAGTTGTGCGTACTCGCTCTATCAACTGTTTGCGAATTGCCGCCCACTTGTCATCCAAAGAAGCTTCACCGAGCAGGCGGAGAACAGCCTCGGGTTCAGGCATCGACTCAGCTGCGCCTTCGCCGGCGGCTGCCGCCGCTCCCGCCGCGTTGGCCAGCAGGGCGGCTTCCATCGGTGGCCACTGTTGCACCCGCGCCCAGAGGTAAAGCGCAGTGAAGGCATCCCCTGCTCCGGTCGCATTCACGGCCTTTACCGGAACTGCCGGGACCGCGCAAATCTTTCCCTTGTTTCGAATCAAGCAGCCCTGCGGGCCCAGTTTCACAACCACTTCCCCTGCCCCCGTTGCTTCCAGCGTTTCAAACGCCTTTTCGGGACTCTCCTCGCCGGTCAGCACAACCGCTTCGTCCCGGTTAACCAGAAACGTGTTGACGTGTGCGGCAACTTGCAAAACCTTTTCCTTCGCCAGTTTGCTGGGCTTCAACCCGGCATCGAAAGAGACAAACCCGGAGCGGGTCTTTAGTTCCTTGAGCAGGCTGTCGGCGAGACTGCCGGAGGGATTTTCAAGGTAACTGTAACCCACCAGATGAAGCGCCTCCGCAGCATGCAGGCAATCTTCCGTCAAAGGTGAACTTGCCAGCGTCTCGTTAGCTCCACGGGTCCCCATCATAGTCCTTTCGCCGTCCGGGCTGGTGACGATAAAAAAAAGACCCGTGGAGGCCGCTTCCGTCTTCTCCACGTGGGAGACATCCACCCCGGCATCTTGCAAGGTCCGGAGCGCCAACTCTCCGAACCAGTCCTTACCGACGCTGCCCACCAGACTCGTGCTGGCCCCCCAGCGGGCCAGCGCCACCGCGGTGTTGGCCGCCACGCCCCCGCAGTGAAACTGGAGATCGGAAACCGGGCAGTCATCGCCCGGTGTGGGAAAAAAAGCCAGCTTGCCGATCATATCAACGGCGATGTCACCGAGGACGACGATGCGCGGCGGTGTCTGGCCGGGAGAAGACATGGTAGAAGAATGTTATCACCTCGCGCGGCTGCTGCCACGCGGATAACTGTTTCCCCACGCCGGACTTTTGAGGTACCCTCGACGGGCTGGCAGGAAACGCGAAAACTCATGGCAAAATATCTCGATATCACTCCCCGCGTCCGGGACGCCCTCCGCGACGGACGTCCTGTGGTAGCACTCGAATCGACGGTGATAGCCCACGGCCTGCCCCGGCCACAGAACCTGGAAACAGCGCTGGCGGTGGAAGCCGCCGTCAAAGCCGAAGGCGCAGAGCCTGCAACTGTTGCCCTGAGTAAAGGGCGAATTCGCATCGGCCTTACGGAAGACGAGATTAAACGTTTTGCGCAGGACGACGGTGTGGTGAAAGCCAGCCGGCGCGACATTGCCACCGTCCTGGCAACCGGCAAGCTGGGGGCGACGACGGTAGGCGGGACTCTGGCGTGCGCCGCGCTGGCGGGAATTCGCGTGATGGCGACGGGCGGAATCGGCGGCGTCCACGCGGGAGGGGAAAACAGCCTTGACATTTCCGCCGACCTGCAGGAAATCGCCCGCAGCAACGCCGCGGTGGTTTGCAGCGGCGCGAAATCAATAATTGACCTGGCGCGGACATTGGAGGTGCTGGAAACGCTCGGCGTGCCGGTTGTCGGCTTCGGAACCGAGGAACTTCCCGCCTTCTACTCCCGCAAGAGCGGGTTCAAGGTGGACATGCGAGCCAACAGCCCGGAAGAGATAACGGCGATTCTCAATCCCCGGTTCGGGCTCTCGCTCGGGGGTGTGATTGTCGCCAATCCAATTCCTGAATCGGATGCGATAGAGAATTCTGAACTCGAACGATGGACCCAGGAGGCGTTGGCTGAGGCCGAAGCAAAGAGCATCACCGGCAACGCCCTAACGCCTTTTCTCCTCGCCCGGCTGGTGGAGTTAAGTGAAGGCCGAACCCTGCAAGCCAACATCGCCCTGCTCAAAAACAACGCCGCACTCGCCGCCAAAGTTGCTTCTGCCCTAGCTGAACAGGCCAAGTCATACA
>CBDUYQ010000285.1:0-2329 GCA_965371475.1 uncultured bacterium | reverse complement strand
CGGATGCTGGCGCGCAAACCCGGCTTCACTGTCGTTGCTGTATTGACCCTCGCGCTCGGCATCGGAGCCAACACCGCCATTTTCTCCGTGGTCAACTCCGTTCTCTTCCAGCCGCTCCCCTATAAGAACCCGGACCGGCTGGTGCGCCTGTACGAAAACAAGCTGCCCCAATGGGATAGTTTTTCCGTCTCCCCGCAGAACGCTTACGACTGGCGCGAGATGAACACCGTATTCGAGGCGCTCGCGCCTTACAGTTTTCAAGCCGCCAACCTGACCGGCGGAGAAACGCCGCAGCGGTTGGATACTCTCCTGGTGCCGCCGGACTTCTTTGAGCTTCTCGGCGTATCACCTTTGCTGGGCCGGACCTTCCTGGAAGACGAAGACCTGCCCGGACAGCTTGGTGTTGCTGTACTCAACCACAACTTCTGGCAGAGGAATTTCGGGGGGCGGGAAAATGTTCTGGGCGAGGTCATCCAGCTTAACGGCAACCCGGTAACTGTGGTTGGCGTTATGCCACCCGGGTTTCGGTTCCCCGATTCGGACTACGAACTGTGGCTTCCGCTTCCCCGGGACCCGGCCGAGATGGGCCGGCGCGGACAACATTTCCTCGGCGTAGTCGCCCGGCTTAAGCCGGGGGTGTCCCTCAAGCAGGCGCAGACAAACATGGATTCGATTGCCGCCGGGCTCACCGCCGAATACCCCGAAACCAACACCGGGTGGGGCGTCACGATAATGCCGCTGCACGAATGGGCGGTAAGCGGTGTTGAATCTACTTTGCTGGTGCTTTGGGGCGCGGTTGGGTTTGTAGTTCTGATAGCCTGCGCCAACGTGGCCAACCTGCTGCTGGCGCGCGCTACAGCAAGAGAAAAAGAGGTTGCGATTCGTGCGGCTTTAGGAGCCGGCCATGCTCGCATTGTCCGTCAATTGCTGACCGAGAGCACCCTGCTGGCTACTCTCGGCGGCGGACTGGGGCTGTTGCTGGCCTACGGAGGCCTGCAATCGCTGTTGGCGATGAGCGGCGACAGCCTGCCCCGGGCGCAAGAAGTCGGGCTCGATTCGATCGCTCTCATTTTTACTTGCGGCCTCTCTTTACTGACCGGGATTCTTTTCGGTTTATTGCCCGCCTGGCAGGCCACCCGCGGCGAGTTGAATAGTTCCCTGCGGGAAGGCGGCCGGCGTTCGATCGGCACGGGAAGCAATCGCCTGCGAGGCATTTTGATTGTGAGCGAGGTCGCGCTGGCGCTGGTTCTTCTGGTGGGTGCCGGCTTGATGGTCCGCAGCCTTTCTTCCCTTATCCAGATGGACCCCGGTTTCGACCCGAATAATCTTTTGACCTTCCGTGTCTCCCTGCCGGGAAGCGATTACGAGAGCCAGGAACAGGTAACGGCCTTTTATGACCAGCTCCTGGAAAAACTCGACACGCTGCCGGAAATCGAGTCTGCCGGGATGATCATCCGCATGCCTCCCTCCGGCGGCTGGTGGATAAACACCTTTGCCATTGAAGGCCGTCCCCCGGCGGAACCCGGGCAAAGAACGAGTTCCCGTTTCCGTCCGGTGAGTCCGAATTTCTTCAAGACGCTGCGGATTCCGATTGCAGAAGGGCGCGGCTTCACGAGTTTTGACAGAGCGGACGCCCCCCGAGTGGCGGTTGTGAGCCAAGCCATGGTGCAACAGTTCTGGCCCGGAGAGAACCCCATCGGCCAGCGGATGCACTTCTACGATAATCGAGATGGTGAGCCCGATTGGTACACGGTAGTGGGTATCGCCCGCGACATCCTCGATGACGGACTGGACAGGGAGCCGGTGGCCGCCGCCTACCTGCCTTTTGCCCAGTTGACCTTTCCGCTCCACACCATGGACTTGGCCGTGCGGACACATACCTCTCCTCTGGACGTGGCGGGCGCGGTGCGGGGTAGTGTTCAGGAGCTGGATAAGAACCTGCCGGTCTTTGACCTCACCACCATGGAAAACACACTCTCCAACACTTTGGCGCAGCGGCGGTTTTCCATGTTTCTGCTGGCGCTTTTTGCCGGCGTGGCCATGCTTTTGGCTGCGGTGGGAATCTACGGCGTAGTGAACTACTCCGTCAGCCAGCGGACGCACGAGATTGGCATCCGCATGGCGCTGGGCGCGCAAACCGGAGATGTCCTCAAGATGATTTTCCGGCAGGCAATGGCCCTGATCGTTATCGGCATCGCCATCGGCCTGGGAGCGGCCCTGGGACTGACCCGCTTCCTGGAAAGCCAGCTCTTCGACGTCAGCACCCGCGATCCTGTGACGTTAATTGCCGTCCCGTTGCTGCTAACGGCGGTGGCCTTCCTGGCCTGTT
>CBDUYQ010000284.1:0-2330 GCA_965371475.1 uncultured bacterium | reverse complement strand
CGGGCTTCATGTACAATAGCAACCGTCATGCTGGAACTGGGTTACGTCCGCGCAAACCTCGACCGTGTCCGCCAGGCGATTGAAAGCCGGGGTGTTTCCGGCAAGGCGCTGGACGAGTTCGAAGCGTTCGACCGGGAGCGCCGCGAAGCCATCACCGAAGCCGAGCAGCTCAAGGCCAAGCGTAACCAGGCCAACGCCGAGGTCGGCAAGCTCAAGAAGGAAGGCAAGGACGCCTCGCACCTGTTCGCGGAGATGAAAGAGGTTTCCGGCCGCATCAAGGAACTCGACAAGCGCGCCGGGGAACTCGACAACCGTATGCAGGAGTTCCTGCTCACCATCCCCAATATCCCCCACGAGAGCGTTCCGTCCGCAAAGGACGAAACCGGCAACCGGGAAGAAAAAACCTGGGGCAATAAACCCGAATTCGACTTTGACCCCAAGACGCACTGGGACTTAGGGACTGCGCTCGGCATTCTCGACTTTGAACGGGCGGCCAAAATTACCGGCGCGCGGTTTGTGGTCTATCAGGGAATGGGGGCGCGGCTCGAGCGCGCGCTGGCGAACTTCATGCTTGATGTGCATACCCAGGAGCATGGTTACCGCGAAGTCCTGCCGCCGTTCATTGTGAACACGGAGTCGCTGACCGGCACGGCGCAACTGCCCAAGTTTGCTGATGACCTGTTCAAGCTGGAAGGGACGGATTACTGGTTGATTCCTACGGCGGAGGTGCCCGTAACCAACCTGCACCGCGACGAAACACTCGAACCGGAGCAGTTGCCGGTGAAGTACGCTGCCTGGACGCCGTGCTTCCGCTCTGAGGCGGGCAGCCACGGCAAGGATACCCGCGGCATCGTCCGGCAGCACCAGTTTCAGAAGGTGGAGCTGGTCAAGTTCACATTGCCGGAGGCAAGTTACGACGAGTTGGAGTCGCTGTTGAGCGACGCAGAAACCATCCTGCAAAAGCTGGAGCTGCCCTACCGCGTGATTACCCTCTGCACCGGCGACATGGGTTTTGCCGCCGCCAAGACCTATGACATCGAAGTCTGGCTGCCGGGGCAGGGGGGCTACAAGGAGATTTCCTCCTGCACCAACTTCGAGTCGTTCCAGGCGCGGCGGACGGGCATACGTTACCGGATGAAAGGGAAGGGCAAGTCCGGCTATGTCCATACGCTGAACGGGTCGGGGCTGGCCATTGGCCGTACCTGGATGGCGATTCTGGAAAACCACCAGCAGGCCGACGGCACAGTGTTGATTCCGAAGGCCCTGCGGCCCTATCTGGACGGGAAGGAGCGCTTGGAGCCGGAAAAAACCCTCTGAATCTTCTTTTTTGCCCCTTCTTGACACCTGCTGCCGAAACCCTCAGAATCACCCCATTATTGAGAGGTTACCGGGTGGAGTTGGGAGTTTTCATGGTTGCAGTCCTGAATTCTTATCCCCCGGCGAGAGAGGGCTGGTTTGGAGTTTGAAGAGTTTGAATTAGAGCGCGTCCGGCGCCAAATTCGCGCATTGGAAGGCCGCAATTGGCTCTGGGGCGGTGTTGCGCTGCTTGGCGTCATCGGCATTGTCGGCGGGCTGGCAGGTGTCTTTTGGCTCGGATCGGAGTCCGCCGATGAGATTCTTTTCCTGAGCCGGGGTCAGATGGCCGCCATCCTCTACATCGTTGGCGTAACGGTGGCGGGCTATCACCTCCACGTTGTGATTCGCAACCGGGAACTCCTGCGGGTCAAGACCGAACTCCTGCTCGAAACCCTCAAGAACGAAATCACCCGCCTACAGAGCATGGTGGACCCGCTCACCCGGGTTTACAACCGCCAGTCGATGGAAGAACTGCTCAACAAATGGATCCAGCGCTCCGAGCGCTACAGCCAGGTGTTCTCGCTGGCCGTGGTGGACCTCGACGACTTCAAGGAGGTCAACGACAAGTACGGCCACCTTACCGGCGACTTCGTCCTCTCGGAAGTTGCGGGCATTCTCCGCTCCAGCGTCAGAGGTTCCGACCTGGTTATCCGCTACGGCGGTGACGAGTTCCTGCTGGTGCTCTCGGAAACCGACCAGTCCGGCGCGCAGGCGGTGCTGAACCGGATCCGCCGGCAGGTGACCCACTGGAACGAAGAGCACGCCGCCGCGCCCTACGACATCAGCGTCAGCATGGGGCTGAGCATCTTCGAGAAGGGCAAGACCGCCCGGCAGTTGATCTCCGAGGCCGACCGCGAGATGTACCTAGAAAAGCAGGCCCACACCGTGGAAAGCAGCCCGGGCCCTTCCTGAGCCTGTGGCTCTACCCGGTTTCTTTGTTGTGTTGCGGGGGTAGTGTATGCAGGGCGGGTGCG
>CBDUYQ010000283.1:0-2353 GCA_965371475.1 uncultured bacterium | reverse complement strand
CAGCGGCTGGACTTTGCTGGTGGTAACGCCTGCCTTCCGCAACTTGCTGAAGTGCAGCAGCGGTTCGTTCTTCTCCCACAAGGAAACCAGCCGGAAGACGTCGTAGCGCGGATGGTCCACATGCACCAGCCGGAACTCGCCCGGCTCGACTTCAATCACCTGCCGCCCGTCCTGCTGGAAGAGGAAGCGTTTGGCGTCGTGCTGTGACGCCCGCGCGTGTTCGTAAGCCGGGACGCTCATCGCCTCTACTACGTAGCTGCGCAGGAGCTTCGGCCAGTACTGCTCGAACAGGTGCGGGTCGGCGAAGATGTCTGCCCAGACCACCTCGCCGTTGATGGCGATTACCACACCCGTGACCTTCTGGCCGCGCAACACGCCGCGCAGGGCGCGTTCGTAGTCGCGTTGCAACCGGTTGCTGGCTTCGTCGATGGCACTCTTGAGCGCCGGACTGTTTTCCATCACGCCGTAGCTGGTGGAGCCGTTCAAAGCCTGCTGTGCTTCGGCCAGCACCCGCCCGGCCCGGCGCGCTGCATCGCCTTCACCGCGGGCGGCCGCGTCCGCGGCAGAGAGTTCCAGTGCGTCCACCATGCCACCGCGGACCGCCCCGGTGGCGTTCCAGACCTCCTGCTGGTTCTTGGCGACGGCAGCCTTCTGGCGCACCTTGGGCGCGGCCATCAGCGAGGCGCCTTTGAAGTTGGAGGAGCGGCCATGCCAGCGACCGGGTTCGACGCAGAAGACGTCGAGCGGCAGGTCGGAGTTCGGTGGCACGATGCGGCTGGAAGAGACCACGCGGTCCTGCTTGCCGCCGGTGACAATCTCCCCGGCCAGCAGCAGCAGCGGCTGCTTGGAGTGGTTGATAAGTGTCAGTGTGTTGACTTGGGCCTGCGCCTGTGGACGTGCGCCTGGTCGCGGTCGGTGCAGGGCGGCGCCGAGTTCAGTGACCTCGACGGTGCCGTTGCGCAGACCCTCGTCGAGTGTCAGGTAGGCCGCTGTGGGCCGCCGGCCCTCGGCGCCGGTCACGGGAAACACCGCCAGGTTCGAGTGGGTAATGGGTTGGTGGACCTGCCACGCAGGGGCGATTTTCATCTTTTGCGGGTGACCCAGCACCGTCAGTGAAAATGCGGCGAAGGCTGCAACTAGAAGTATCAATACGGCAGGAAACTTTACAGGTGATTTCATTTAACTCCTCCTCTTCTTCTCTCCCCGGCTTCACGAGTGCAATCGCCCCACCCGCTGAAAAGTTCCCTCCCCGGGGAGATAATGTTTTGGGGGATGGGAGCAGGCAAGGTGAGCACCCCCTTCCTGCTATAATCCGTCAAACTGTTGCAGAAAATGGACTGAGAACAGGGAAGCCGAATGGGAATTCCGACAACGCCGGGTTACGAGCAGCCGCGCCTGATTGCGGTGGAGGGACCGATTCGCGTGGGCAAGTCCACCCTCGCGCGCGTCCTGGCCGAGCGGCTGCACGCCCGCCTGGTGGCCGATACCCCCGACAATCCCCACCTGGCCGACTTCTACAGTGAAAAGCCCGGCGCGGCGTTGCGCGCCCAGATGCACTTCCTGCTCTCACGCTTCAACCAGCTCGCCAACTTGGGGCTCGAGCGCGACCCGCAGCCCGTGGTCTGCGACTTCCTGTTCGAGCGCGACCACATCTTCGCTTCTCTCACCCTCGAAGACGCCGACCTGGAGGTCTATGAGCGTTACTTTGACCTCTTCCGCAAGCAGGTTCCCGTGCCCGACCTCGTCCTCTACTTGCAGGCCACACCGAAGGTCCTGCGCCAGCGCCTGAAAAAGAAAAACGACTCGCGCGAGCGCGACATCGCCGACGAATACCTGGAAGAGGTGGTCGAGGCCTACGAGCACTTCTTCTTCCGCTACGACGCCGCCAACCTGCTGGTGATCGACACCAACGAGATCGACTTCGTCGAGCGCAGCGACGACCTGCGCGAACTGCTCAACCGCCTGACCCAGCCCGTCAAAGGCACGCAGTATTTCCTGCCCCTCGGCCCGGAGTAGAGAAGAAAATTTTTCAATGCGAAACACAGTTGGAAAATGGTCTCCCGGGGTGCGAGTGGACGTGTCCGGTCACGAAATTGCCTGTCCCGCATCCGGACATTTTCTGAAAATTCTTTTTTATAAAAACGGGTCTTCCTCTTTTTAATCAGCAGTTTACATGATTTTTTGGGATGGCATAAGAATTGCAGTTGGGAGCGATGTGTGCTGGCCCGAGAGTACGGGTCAATTCTTTTTTCCCAGGAGACAATCATATGAAGAAGCGGATGCTTTTTGGCGCCTTGTCGGTTTTGTTTGTTCTGGTGGTTGCGTTTACCAATCTCCCAGCAAGCGTTCAGGA
>CBDUYQ010000282.1:0-2365 GCA_965371475.1 uncultured bacterium | reverse complement strand
GCGCTGCCCTTAAACTTGCCCATACCCTATTGTAACCTTATTTTCGCTAGAAGACGCCCAGTTCGGCCAGGCGGAAGCTGTCCGGGAAGAAGAAAGCAACAATCAAAATGAAGCAGAGGACGGTAATCGGCCAGAGGGTCAGGAAGAGGCTCAAGCGCTCGTAGCGCAGGTGCATGAAGTAGGCGATAATCAGCGCCGCCTTGATGACCGAAAGGCCAATCAGGATGATCAGCATCAGGCTCGGGTTCAGCTTGATGTAGGCCAGGTAAACCTCCACCCCGGTCAGCGCCAGCAGCCAGCCCCAGACCCAGAGAAAGAGCTTTGTCGTTGCGCCGTGCGTTCCTGCCGTTTCGCTCATTGTCCCTTTCTCCTCCTAAAACTTGACCGACATCAGATAGACCAGCGGGAAGATGAACATCCACACCAGGTCAACAAAGTGCCAGTAGAGGCCGCTGGTTTCCACGTCTTCCGCGGAAAATTTCTTCTTGCCGAAGCCGAAGGCGATGATGCCGAGGTAAAGTATGCCGATGACGACGTGGGTCATGTGCAACCCGGTAAGCGTGAAGAACGTCCCGCCGATCAGCGCCGAGCCCCATTCGTTGGCGCTGGGCGTCATGCCTTCACCAATCAGGTGGATCCACTCGGAGGCGTGCAAAATGACGAATAGCAGACCCCAGGACATCGTGCCCAGCAGCCACAGGACCGTCTTCCTGTGGTCGGCGCGCTTGGCGGCGGCCACCGCGAAGACCATCGTCAGGCTGCTCGAGAGCAGCGCAAAGGTCATGATGGTCGAAAAGATAATTGCGGGCGAGAAATCAAAGATGGGCACCCAGTTCGGACTCGCCATCCGCAGGTAGCTGTAGGCGAAAATCAGCGACCCGAAGGTCAGCGTGTCGGAGACGACGAAGAGCCACATCCCGAAAACCTTCGAACCCACCCCAAAGGGCCGGGTCCCCCCGTCCCAGAGTTGGGCCGATTGCGTCTGTGCGTCAGACATGCTTCACCGTCCTAGCCATAGAAGTAGGTACACATAAACCCAGAGCCCGCCCATAAAGTGCCAGTAGAGGGCGCTCACCCGGACTGCGGTCGGGAGCGTCAGCCGCCGCCACGCCTGCGGGTTACGAAACCCGACCAGCAACAGGGCCACCAGTCCCCCGGCCAGGTGGACGCCGTGCGCTCCGGTCAGCACATAAAAGAACGAACTGCTCGGGTTGCTGGAAACAAAAATCCCCTGCCCGGCCAGGTCCTGCCAGGCCATATACTGCCCGGCAAGGAAACCCAGGCCCAGCACCGTGGTGATGCCCCACCAGAGGCGGAACTTGCCGGTCTGCTGTTGCGCCAGTTGCCGCCGGGCCACCTCCAGCGTAAAGCTGCTCAGCAGGATGACCGCCGTGGTCGCCCACAGGATATTGGGCAGCACCAGCGGCATCCAGTCGCCGGAAAGCCCCTTGCGGACCACCAGCGCGCTGGTCAGCGCCAGGAAGAACATCCCCACCGGCGTCAGAAACAAAATGATCCCGGTGATGTAACTGCGCTGCGGCACCGCAGCAGGAAACAGGCCGAACTCGCCTCCGGTGGCAGTCTTGGCCGTCACGTCGTCCCCCGTCTCCCTAATCTCCGCCGCCGTCGGAGCCGACCGGCGCGTCCTGCATGATGTAATCTTCCGAGGCGCCGGGCACGCTGTACTCGTAGGCGCCGTGGTTGACCTGCGGCAGTTGGCCGGCGAAGTTATCGTGCGGCAGCGGGTAGTTCAGCGTCCACTCGAGCGTGGTGGACTTCCACGGGTTCGGGTCCTCCGCCTTCTTGCCTTTGAACACGCTCAGCAGGAAGTTGGCCAGAAAGACCAGTTGGGCGGCGGCGGTAATCAGCGCCGCCACCGTGATGAACTGGTGCAGGGAATCAAACTGGCTCAGGGAGGGAATGCTGGTGGTGTCAGCGTAGCGGCGGGGGTGGCCGGCGAAGCCGAGGAAGTGCATCGGCATGAAGATGGTATAGACGCCGATGAACGTGAACCAGAAGTGGACCTTGCCCAGCGTCTCGTTCAGGAAGCGCCCGAACATTTTCGGGAACCAGTAGTACGTCCCGGCAAACATACCGTAGATGGCTGCCGTGCCCATAATCAAATGGAAGTGCGCCACCACGAAGTAGGTGTCGTGCAGGTAAACGTCCATGGCGGGCTGGGCCAGGAAGAGCCCGGTGATGCCGCCGGAAACAAACAGCGACACGAAACCAATGGCCCAGAGCATGGAGGTCGTGAACTGGATCTTGCCACCCCACAGGGTGCCCAGCCAGTTGAACGTCTTGATGGCCGAGGGCACACCGATCGCCATCGTCAGCATCGAGAAGGCGAAGCCGCTGTAGGGGC
>CBDUYQ010000281.1:0-2371 GCA_965371475.1 uncultured bacterium | reverse complement strand
GAAGCATCGACGGCGTTACGCACCAGATTAATAAGGAGCTGCTCGAGCTGGTCTCCGTCGGCCTGAATGGTAAGGTCGGGGCCGTCCTGCACGGTCACCCTGGTCCGGGTTTCCAAACCGGCCACGCGGCGCACCCAGGCTCCTACCGCCACCGGCCCCAGCGTGGGCGGGGGGAGTTTGGCGAGGTCAGCATAGGCGGTCATGAAACGGTTGAGCGATTCCGTGCGTGCACTGATGATGCGCAGCCCCTGCCCCATGTCCTGCCGCCAGTCGCCGGGGAGCTTCTCCTGCCCCAGCAAACTTTCCAGACTCTGCGCAATCGAGCGAATCGGCGTGAGGGAGTTGTTGAGTTCGTGCCCCATCACGCGGATCAGGCGCTGCCAGGCCTGCCGCTCCTCCTCGCGCAGAGGCTGGCTCAGGTCAGCCAACATGACCAGGTGGTGCGGCAGTCCGTGCTGGCGGAAGGTGCCGCGGCGAATACCCCACCGGCCGCCCCCGCCCGCAAACTGCATGTCGCGGGTCTGGGCGGCCTCTCCGAGCAAACACTCTTCCAGCCCGAGCGCTTCGGCGCTCTTCCCCAGCAACCGTTCGAGCGGGCGGGCGAGGAGCCGTTCGCCGGCGCGGTTGACGAGGCGCAAGCGTTTGTTACCGTCAAAGGTGAAGACAGCCACCTCAATTTCTTCCATGACCTTCCGCAGCAGCGCAGTGGCTTCCAGCGCGCCCAGGCGCTGTTCGCGCAGGGTCTCGCCGAGTGCGTTGACCTCGACGACCACTTCGTTAAAAGCGTCACCTTCCTTGGTGCCGCGCGCACGGATGGAGTAGTCACCTTCGCGCAGGGCGGACAGCAGGTTGGAGAGCGTTTGCAGGTGGAAGATGGTGCGCTCGCGGAGGGAAAACGAAAGGGCCAGCCAGACGCCCAGGATGATCGCACCCAGGGTCCACTGTACTTTGGGGCTGTAGTCCCCTGACCACAGAAGCACCAGCGCCACCAGGGACCCGGGCAAGCCTGCGGCGAGGACCATGATAAAAATCCGGCCCTCAAAGCTGAATCGTTTCATAAACCGTATTTTTCGATGCGCCGGTAGAGTGCGCTGCGGCTCAGGCCCAGCGCCCTGGCGGCTTCAGTGACATTGCCGTCAAACCGGCTCATAGCCTTTTCTACCAGAAACCGCTCTACATCTTCCAGGCTCATCTCCTCAATCGGGGCGGCGCCATCTACCCGGGCGGTAAAACCGAGGTCGTCGGCTTTGATGGCGCTCCCGCCGGCCATCAGGACGGCGCGCTCGATGGTGTGGTCGAGTTCGCGGACGTTACCCGGCCAGGAGTAGTCCAGCAAAGCTTTCATGGCAGCGCCGTCGAACCCGGAGACCTTCGAGCGGTACCGCTGCGAATAGAATCCGAGAAAGTGCATGGCAAGGAGTTGCAGGTCTTCCCGACGGTCGCGCAGGGGGGGAAGTTGAATCTCGACGGTGTTCAACCGGAAGAGCAGGTCTTCCCGGAAAGTGCCTTTGCCGACTTCGTCCCGCAAGCTGGCGTTGGTGGCCGAAAGAATACGCGCATTGATGCGGCGCGTCTTGGACGAGCCGACGCGTTCCAGTTCGCCCATTTCCAGAACCCGGAGAAGCTTGGCCTGCTGACTCAGGGGGATGTTGGCAATTTCATCGAGGAAAAGCGTGCCGCCGTCGGCCATCTCGAAACGCCCAACGCGGTCGGCCTTGGCGTCGGTAAAAGCGCCTTTGACGTGGCCGAAAATTTCGCTGGCAAATACGCCTTCTGTAAGGCTGCCGACGTTCACCGTAACCAACGGCTTGGTGGCGCGGGGGGAGACGGCGTGGAGAGTGCGAGCGACCACATCCTTGCCGGTGCCGTGCTCGCCGGTGATGAGAACGTTGGCGTCCGACGGTCCGACCTTGGTAATCATCTGCAGGACGGGCTGCATCGCCTCCGAAGTGGCAATCAGGGTAGGACGGCCCTCGGCGCGCAGCAGTTGGTTTTCCGCTTCCAGCTTCTGCCCGCGGCGCAGCGCCTGGCCGAGTTCGATTTGCGTACGGAGGATGGTGCTGAGGCGTTCGTTCTCCCACGGCTTCTGGATGAAGTCGCGGGCGCCGCGGCGCATGGCCTCCACCGCCACCTCGACGCTGCCCCAGGCGGTCATAACCACCACGGGCAGGGTGCTGTCGAGTTTCTGGAGGCTGGAGAGCAGGTCGAGCCCTTCTTCGCCGGAGGTGGTATCGCGAGCGTAGTTGAGGTCGATCAGAACGACATCGAAGTCTTTCTTCTCGCAGGAGGAAAGGACCGCGGCGGGCGAATCAACCGCTTCAATCTGGTAGCCCTGCGGCTTGAGGAGCAGGCGGAGCGATTCGAGCACGTC
>CBDUYQ010000280.1:0-2372 GCA_965371475.1 uncultured bacterium | reverse complement strand
GGCGCCAAGCTCAACCTGGAACCGTGTCTTACACTGGAGAAGCCGCTCGACGGGCACATCGTCCAGGGCCATGTGGACGGCACGGGAACGCTGGTGGGACTGACCAAAGCGGGTGACGACCCTTCGGCAGACTCAGGGCAAGACAATTACTGGCTGGACATAGACGTGCCGAGAGATCTGACGCGCTACCTGGTCAAAAAGGGTTCGGTGGCGGTCGAGGGCATCAGCCTGACGATAGCGGGCATTGAAGCGAAACGGATGCGCATCGCCATCATTCCGTTTACCTACCGCGAGACCAACCTGCACTCGTTGAAGAAAGGCGACCCGATTAACCTGGAGTGCGATGTGCTGGCCAAGTACGTCGAGAAGTTGGTGCAGGAGCGACCCGGGACTCTTCAGCAAAAAACTGCCAGCAAGCTGAAAATCGAAGACCTGCGCAAAGAAGGCTTCTGAAGAGCCCGTGGACTTCCCCTCGGACGAAACGAGAGGCAAGCCCTTGCACCACCAAAAACCGCTACTCCCTGCCTGTCATTCTGAGGAGCCGAATGGCGACGAAGAATCTCTTGGACACCGGAAGGATATCGGCCAAGAGATTCTTCGACTCCGTCCGCCTTCGCCTCTCCTCCTCCGCCAATGCTACGGAGGACAGGTCGGCGTACTCCGCTCAGAATGACAGGTCTACACTACGGCCTCCAACGGAAGGCAGCAATCCAACCCGACTACGCTTTGAGGGTTTCGAGGCCGCTGGCATTGGGGCCGGTCTCAATCCGCCAGAGCAGGATGGCACATCCCAGCGCCACCACACCCAGCAGAGTGAACATCCACATCATCGGGAGGTAGCCGGCAGGGTTGGCGGCGCTGGCGCCGGCCACGTCGTTGGCGCGGCCCACCATCCACTCGAGCAGCAGCACACCGCCCTGCTGCAGCAGGAACATGAGAGCATAAGCGCTGCCCAGGCGTTTCTGCTCCACGATGTAAGCCACCGCCGGCCACATGATGGCCGGAATCAGGGAGAATGCAATGCCCAGCATCATCACGGGGGCCACCAGCGGAATGTCCGTGTAGGCCAGGATCGGGAACACCGGGACCATGATAAGCGTCCCCAGAGCCATCAGGGAGGCGCGCTTACCGATCTTATCCACCAGCAGACCGATAATCGGGGTGGCTATCATCGAAGCAAACGGGAGAACACTGTTCAATTGACCAGCCACGTCGCGCGCGGCCCCGTGTGCTTCGATAAAGAATTTTATGGCGAAGCTGCGGAAAGGAAAGATGACGGAGTAGAAGGTCACACAAAGCGCGGTGATAATCCAGAACGACCGGCCAAACTTGTAAAGGTCGGAGAGGACCAGCTTGTCGGTCCCGCCCGCCTCGCTCAGCGCGTACCGGGCCTCACCCCTCTTTTCCAATATCCAGTAGATGACCGCTCCCACAATACAGGTCAGACCCAGAATGGCGCCGATCACAAGCGGGTCGTGCCAGTTGGCATAGGCCTCGCGCGCCCAGGTGGGAGAGAGGTCGGCCGCCACGGAAGCCAGACGCGCAATCAACAGGTTTATACCCATGGCAAAGGCCAACTCTTTCCCTCGGAACCATTTGGCAATGGCGGCGGTGATGGCCACAATCAGCGGCTCGGCCCCCACCCCCAGCAGGAACCGCCCGGCCAACATAACAGTGAAATCGTCGGAGATTATGACAACGAAGCCGGAAACCGCGCAGATAATCCCGAAGAGCATCGTCCCGGCGCGGGTGCCGTAGCGGTCAATGAAGATTCCGCCCATCAACAGGAAGATCATCGCGCCGAGAGAGTAGCTGGAGTAGAGCAGGCCAATCTGTTCGTCGCTGAAGCTGAGTTGCTCCTTCAGCAGGTCGGCGATGGGCGCAATGGTGTCGTAGAGGTAGTAATTACCGAACATCGCCAGACTGATAACCAGCAGCACCGCCCAGCGATACCAGGCAGGCGCCTCCGGGCGCGGGGCGCCAATATTTTCCTCGGCCATAGCTGACGTTTCCTCCGGATGGAACTCTTCGCCCCAAAACCTGAACAACCTCCTGAGCGAAGGCCTGATAATACCAAAACCCGTCTCAAAAATGTGTGAGACAACGCAACCGGCCGCTTGCTGCTGGACCTCAAGGGCCTGCCATGAGAAGAAACAGCCGCCGCCGCGCTGCCCTCACGGTGTTCGGGGCGAGATGCGCTTTCATCGCCACTATTCTGTCTCTGGACAAACGACAGGCGGATTGTGCTTCTACAATTAAAAACGTGTTGGAGGTCGTTCCACGGGATGAGATTCTTCGACTCGTCCGCCTGCCTGCCGCAGGCAGGCCACGGCGGACTCGCTCAGAATGACAAGCGGAGAGGAAAACCCCGG
>CBDUYQ010000279.1:0-2377 GCA_965371475.1 uncultured bacterium | reverse complement strand
GCGCGAGGGTCAATACAGCAACGACAGTGAAGCCGGGTTTGCGCGCCAGCATCCGTGCGCCGTACTTGATGTCCTGCCAGAGCGTTTCCATGTGTTCTCTCCCGTGCGCAGAAAGGAAATTTCTATTCGTAGCGCAGCGCCACCATCGGATCCACCTGCGTGGCCCGCCGGGCGGGAACATAACAGGCCAGGATAGCTACCAGTGCCAGCAGGATAGGAAAGACCGAAAAGCTCAACGGGTCGGTCGCCGATACGCCGAAGAGCAGGCTTTCCAGAAAGCGCGTCAAAGCAAAGGCGGCTGCGCTGCCTAGGGCAATCCCCACCAGAACCAGCAACAGCCCTTGCTGGATTATCAGCTTGAGCACGGAGGCCTTCTGGGCGCCCAGTGCCATTCGGATGCCGATTTCATGCGTGCGCTGGCTGACCGAGTAGGAGATTACGCCGTAGATGCCGATGGAGGCCAGCACCAGCGCCAGAAGCGCAAAGGCTCCCAGCAGGAACATGGAAGCCCGGCGGTTCCGCACCCACCGCGAAGCCACGTCTTCCATTGTCTGGACGGAGTAGATGGGTTGATCGGGGTCCACCGCAAGCACCTCCTGCCGGATGGCATTGGTCAGGCTCTGTGGTTCACTGCCGGTGCGGACCAGCAGTTGCAGAAAGCGAATTGGCCCCTGTGCCTGGGGCATGTAGATCTCCGCCCCTTCTTCCCCGGCGATGCCGTAGAGCTTGATGTGGCCAACGATGCCCACTACCGTGCGCCACGGCTCATCGTCATTGTCGCCACCGGGATGCCCGAAACGGATGCGTTTGCCGAGGGGGTCGTCGTTGGGCCAGTGCTTGGCGGCCAATGTTTCATCCACGATGACCACTTGTAGGGTATCGAGGGTGTCCTGTTCGGTAAAGACCCGCCCCTTCAGCAAGGGAATCTCCATCGTGCGGAAATACCCTGCGCTGACTCGCTGAATTTCCGCCCAAGGGACATTGTTGCGCGGGGGGGAAAGGTTTTCCTCGGTCACGAACACGCTCTGCCAGCCGTTGCCGGAAAACGGCATGGGGTACACGGTGGCAGCGGCCTCCACGCCCGGCAAGGCTTCCACACGGCCAAGAAGTTCCTGTACAAAGTGCGCCCTTGTTTGTCTTTCTTCAAAAGGATATTTCAAAGAGGACAGGGTGGCCCGGAGCGTCAGAAGATTGGCGGTGTTGAACCCCGGACTTTGGCTTCCCAGCGCGGAGATGGTCCGGATCATCAGCCCGGCTCCGATCAACAGCACCAGCGCCAACGCCACCTCCGTCACCACCAGCGCATGCCGCAGGTGGTGACGGCCGGCGCCGCTCGAAGTCCTGCCGCCTTCTTTTAGGGAGTCGTGCAGATTAAAATTCGAAGATATCAATGAGGGCGCCAGCCCGAAAACTATTCCGGTCAGCAGGGAGAGGCCCAGCGCGAACGCCAGAACACCCATATCCAGTCCGGCCTGCTCCAGCCGGGGCGTGTCGCCCGGGAGGAGAAATTTGAGCGCCTGCAACCCGCCGTAGGCCAGCAAAATCCCCGTGGTTCCCCCCAGCAGAGCCATCAGCAGGCTTTCGGTCAGAAGCTGGCGAACGAGCCGGCCGCGCCCGGCTCCCAACGCCATCCGGAGCGCCATCTCTTTCTGCCGCGCGGTGGCCTGTGCCAGCAGCAGGTTGGCCACGTTGGCACAGCCGATGAGCAGAACGAACCCTACCGCCCCCAGAAGGATGAACAGCATCGGCTTGGCGTTGCTCACCTGCGACTCTTGCAGCAACTGAAGCTTGAGGCCGTGGCCTCCGTTGGTGACAGGGAAGGCTTCTGCCAGCCGTTGCGCGACGACATTCAGGTCCTGGTCGGCCTGCTCGAGAGTCACGCCGGGCCGAAGGCGGCCAAAGGTGCTGATGCCGGGATGGTTGCCGCGGTTGTCGTTCTGGTCGGCAAAAAAACCCAGCGCTGTCCAGATGTCGGCATTGCTGTTACGGAAATCGAAACGCGCCGGCATAACTCCGATGATGGTGTAGGGACGCTCATCGAGCAGCAATGTTTCGCCCAGAATTTCCGGGTTGCCGCCGAAGCGATCTTGCCAGAGGTGATGGCTCAACACCACCACACGGTCGCCGCCGGGTTGGTCTTCTTCGGGTGTGAAGGTGCGGCCCAGCAGCGGCTCTACGCCGAGCAGGGAAAACAGATTGCCCGTGACGTTCTGGCCGGAGACTCGAACCGGGGCCCCATCGGCGGAAAGGTTATAGCCTTGCCCCTGCACGGAAGCAATGCTGTCAAACGTGGTGTTCTGGTCGCGCCAGTCCACGTAGTTCAGCCAGGAGGTTGACATGGTTCCGAACGAAGGCTCGTACTCACGAATTAGCACCA
>CBDUYQ010000278.1:0-2393 GCA_965371475.1 uncultured bacterium | reverse complement strand
GTTGGCGGCGCCGGGCGTTGCTGGCGACGACGCTGGCGGTGGCGCTGCTTTCAGTGGCGGCGCCGGTGCGGGTGCAGGAGGCGTCGTTCCCCGAGCTCGACGCGCAGTTGGAGCCGCTGCGGGCGCAGTTCAACGCCGACGTCGGCAAGGTGCGGCTGATTCTGTTGCTGGACCCGACTTGACCGGTGTGCCGACGGGGGGCCTCCGTCATTCAAGAGCACGTGATGGAAAAAATTGCGAGCGACAAGCTGGTGAACTACGTCGTCTGGCTGCCGGTGCTGAACTTCCAGAACGCGGCGACCTTGCAGCGCAACGGGCAGAAGGAGTCCAGCCGCCTGCCGGGGCCGCGCTCGCTGCACTACTCCGACCCGGAGGGCTACTCCGGCAAGGAGTACGGCAAGATCGTGGGCGTTCCCTACGGCGCGCCCGCCTGGGACATCTACTTTGCCTTCGGACCCGACGTGCAGTGGCAAGACGGCGCGCCCGCGCCTACCTACTGGGAGCACCAACTGGGCGGCATGGATCGGACCCGTCGCTTGAATGGCCCGCGCTTCGCCGACGAGGTGCGCAAACTGCTGGCGGAGGTCGAACAGTAGCCAGCTGATTTTTTAGCGCGGAAAGAATGAATCGCAGAGGCCGCTGAGAAGAGAAAAGAGGGAATGGAGCTGACGTTCACAACTGCATTCATTGCCGGGGTGGTGTCGTTCATCTCGCCCTGCGTGCTGCCGCTGGCGCCCGGCTACGTGGCGATGATCTCCGGCGTGAGCGTGGAGCAGTTGCAGCAAAAGCAGCGCGGCGCCAACTGGGGCGTGCTCTTGAACGCGCTGCTGTTCGTGGCAGGTTTCTCGATTTTGTTCGTGGCGCTGGGAGCGTCAGCGGGTGTCGTCGGCCAGTTCCTTTCCACCAACCGCGTGGTGCTCAACCGGATTGCCGGGACGGGAATTGTATTCTTCGGGCTGGTGCTGCTGGGCTGGATTCCGATTCCCGCGCTCTACCGCGACGCGCGTTACCACGGAGCTATCAAGGCCGGCCGGCTACGCTCCTTCCTGCTGGGACTGGCGTTTGCGTTCGGCTGGACGCCCTGCGTGGGGCCGGCCCTGACCGCCATGTTGATGATGGCCTCGACGCAGGAGACCGTCGCGCAGGGCACCGCCCTGCTGGGGGTGTATTCGGCCGGGCTGGCGGTGCCGTTCCTGCTGGTGGCGGTGGGCATCAACCGGTTCCTCTCGCTCTACCAGCGCTACCGTCAGCACCTGGTCTGGGTGGAGCGCTTCGCGGGTGTGATGCTGGTTACGGTGGGCGTGCTGGTATTCTTCGATCTATTGGTGGAGCTGTCGGTCTATCTCATCTGGTTCAACCAGTTCGCCTGGTAACGCCGGCGATGGGCTCTCGCTGGCCCGAGGAGAGTGAACGATGAGCGAGGAATGCATGTGTCCGCCTGAAGCAGGCGCGGCTACGTGTGAGTGGCGTGCTCCGGCCCCAAGCGTGAAATGTCCGACTTGCGGAGAAAAAGGGAAACGCGTTGACATTCTCACGCTGAAGGCGTTGCTGGCGGTCTCTTTAACAGACCTGCGAGCAGTGGAATATCTCTTCTGTCGAACACCTGATTGTCCTACCGTTTATTACAGCCTTGATGGTCAACAACAATTCGGTGAGGACGCTCTGCGCGAACGCGTCCACCAGAAACACCCGACGGCCGACGATGTGTTGGTCTGTTACTGTTTTCGACATTCCCCTGGCAGCATCCGAGCCGGACTGCTGGCCAGCGGCCGCAGCCGTGTGGTTGCGAGTGTCACCGCAGGGATTCAAGCAGGACAGTGCGCGTGTGACATACGAAACCCGCAAGGAAGTTGCTGCCTTGGGAACGTTCGGGCAACGGTTCAGAAGATTGAGGCGGAACCACGATGAGAAAGGGGAGAGTAAGAGATGAAAACGCTCATTTGCCCCTACTGCGGCTGTTCTCTGGTACGACTAGGAGTCACCAGAGATAAGGCGACTACGTCCAGTTACGACGGCACCGAATACCATTTCTGTTGCCAGGGCTGCGCCGACCTGTTCGTGACTGATCCCGAGCAACACCTCCAACGAACGAAGGATGTGGTTGTATGCCCAACCTGCTTAGCAGAAAAACCGCCAGCGTTGGCCTTTACATTCGAGTACGCCGGGCAGGAAGTCCACTATTGCGGTTGTCCGTATTGCCAAGAAGTGTTTCAAAAGGATCCTAGTTATTACATCAAACGGTTAGAAGGCACGATACCCAGTGAAGGGGTGGTTGGGCATGATGGATGTCGTGTTCGCCCAGAGTAAACACCTTAGGTAGGAGCGATGATGCCGAGAAAAGTTGTGGTGTACAGCCAGCCGGGGTGACTGTTCTGCGACCGGGTGAAAGAGTT
>CBDUYQ010000277.1:0-2394 GCA_965371475.1 uncultured bacterium | reverse complement strand
AGGGTAAACTTCTGTTCCACCTTGGCGCGGTTGTAGGCGCCCATCCGGGCGCGGGCGTCCGGATCGCGAGCCAGCTTCCGAACGCTTTCCACAAAGGCGTCCACGTCATCCATCGGACAAAGGTAGCCGCCGCGTTCGTCGTCCACCAGTTCGGGCAGGGAAGAGTAGTTGGTGGTCACTACCGGTTTGCCGCACGCCATCGCCTCGGCCGCGGGCCGTCCGAAACCTTCCAGCCGCGAGGGAAACAGAAAGATGTCGCAACGCTGGTAGGCGCGCAGCAGTTCCTGTTTGCTGAGTTTGCCCAGCGGGACCATGGAGGGGTGGAGCGGCGGAGTGTTTTCCGTCCGCAGTCCGCTGGTGTATTCCAGCACAAACCCGTCGCCCAAGCCGCGAAGAATCGGGGCCATCAGGTCCCAGCCTTTCCGCCGGATGCAGTTGCCCGCGTAAAAAAGCCTGACGCGGCCATCCGGTTTTGCCGGAGGTGTTTCGGGCGGGCGGAAAAAAGTTTCGTCCAGCCCTTCGTAGATTACCCGGATGTCTGGGCGGCCAAAATGTTCGGTGATGTTCCGGGCGGAGAAGTGGCTTACAGTAGTGACCCGTTCGGCGCGGGCGAGGGAGCGCCGGATGCTGCCTTTCATTTTCAGGTTGTGGTACAGACGTTTGACCGGGTTCTTGTAATTTTCGTACACCAAGTCGAAAACCGAGTGCGCCAGGTTGACCACCAGAGGCTTTCCTTTCTCGGCAAACAGCCAGCCGTATTCCGCCTTGGAATGCACCAGGGAGCAGTCGCTGGAGGAGCGGACAAACGGTTGCAACGCCCGGTAGGGAAGAAACTCCATGATGTGCGGATAAAAGTGGAGGTCGGTTTCCACCCCCTGCGCCGTCAACCCTTCGGAGAGGAGTTGGTAGTGGATGTCGGCTCCGGAAAGGTTCGAGATGATGGGAAGCCGTACCTTCACAGGCTCCCAGCCCTTTCCCCGGGTTGTGTGTCCGTGGCCGCCGGGATGGTTGGATTGGTTGCGGCGTTTCCGGGCTTACGCGCACGCACCAGCACCACGCCTTCGGTTTGGAGGTGGGAACTCACAGAGCGCATCTCCTCGAGTGTGCTTTTCACCCAGTAGCTGCCATCCCGCCGCCGAAAAAAACGTTTCTCCTCCAGGGTAAACCCCTGCAACAGCTTTGCCAGCCGCGCTTCATCATAAATGCGCTGTAAGGAAGTTCGCGTCGCTATGCCGAACGGAGTGGTCAGGAGTAACAGCCCGCCCGGTTTGAGCAAAGGCAGGAGTTCCTGCATAGCCCGGAAATCCCCTTCCGGTTCATCCCGCCCGCCGTAGTAAGGGATACCTATATGTTTTACGGTTGAAACTACCAGGGCGGCGTCCACACTTCCGGGCTCCAGTGAATCAGACAAAATGTCCCAGCGCCGCGAAGTCAGGTTGGGGTGGGAGAAGGGGTAGTCGAGCAGATCCACCGCCAGGACTTTGTAACCCAGATGTGCTACTTGCAGCGCAAGGGTGCTGCCGGTGGCGCCCAGGTCGAGTACCGTGCTGCCGGGCGGCAAGTCCAGGTTGCGCAGGACAAAGGTGTTTTCGACGATACGTTCTGTGACGTACTGTCGCAGGAAGGGCTTTTTCAGGATGAATGGGAGGCACCCCACGGCGATCCGAGCCAGGGGATTTCTGTAGGGAATCTTCCAGCGGATGGGGTCTGAGGAGAGCGTCACCGAGTAAGAAGACCGGTAGAAAAAAAATATCTTCTTGCTCCAGCGCACCACGCTTGAGGGAAGCTTGTTCCAGTTCTTCAGCATACAGGCGCCTCCACGCCGGGTCAGCAGAACTATTTATTATAACCTTCTTGCGGTGCGGTTGAGACGGACTACTGGTGGCCGGCGGAGTTTGCCGGGGGCGCAGTGCTGACAGGGGAGAGGACGTCCTGCGGGCCGACGAGCCGCAGGGTTGGCAGCGGCAGGGGGTTGCCGGGCAGGGGAAGCATGGGGCGGTGCCAGTAGGCGCCGGGCTGCCGGATAACTTTCCCTTCTTCACTCAGCATACCCAGCATTTGGGCCAGTGTGGGCACTACGTCGAGTGTCGTGGATGGACGAATGATAGTGGTACCCCGTGGCAGGGGAAAGTCGCCGCCGCCCCAGAGCAGGAAAGCAGTCCGGGCTACATGGGGCGGCAGCCCGCCGTGACTGCCCCCGGCCGTATGGCTCTTGGAAGAGAAATTCCAAAGGTAGCTGCTCCAGAGCAGCAGGTCGGGTTGCTGAGCGGCGAACTTCCAGCGCAATCCGCGCAGGTAACGGGCCTTGCTCTCTTCATCGGGGAAGCCCACCAGCGACTGCTGGTACTCAGGGTTGTCGATGGACGTCAGTGCATTTACGCCGGTCATGTCCAG
>CBDUYQ010000276.1:0-2401 GCA_965371475.1 uncultured bacterium | reverse complement strand
CTCTACGCCAAAGACAACGGCTCCGGCAAGACCCAGCTCTGCGCCATTTTCAATACCGGCGCCGAGCAGTGCTTTGCCACCCAACCATAAAGGAGGAAGACCATGAAGAAGACCCTTACGCTTTGCCTGTTTATCCCGCTGCTGGCTGCGCTGGCGTGGGCTGTGCCCACATTGGCCGACCACATTGAACTCGACGCCGACCAGGTCCAGAAAGTAATGCGCGGCTCCACCGTCCAGGCCGAGGCCGACTGCCTTATCCTGGTCGCCACCTCGATCCACTACATCAACCGGACCACGTCGGACACCTACGCCTACGGCAAGCTCGACGGCGAGGGCAAATGCCAGCCTGCGCCCATCTTCGGCAACGTCGCCGTCAACGTCGAGCGCCAGGCTGACGTCGATGCTAACGGCGTTGCCACCATCAAAGTTATTGTGCGCAGCCCGTTCCTCGATACCCCGCTTGAGCTTAATACGGCCAAGGGCGACGCGGTGACGGCGCTGATGATGACTCACCGCCGGCGCCGGCAGGAAGGCGCACTCGCCGCCGGCGCCATCCTTGGCGCCTACGTCCCCGGCCCGCAGTAGCGGAAGCCGCCGCCTGCTCCGTCAAATAGACCCTTTAACGCCACCGTTTGCATTTCTTGTCGCTGCGGCCTAGAATCTCCTTTTTGACCTAGCCTGGATTTTTCTTATCGAGGAGACTATGCCCCGCATCTCAGCCAAAATCACCGGCGTGGCCGGGTACGTGCCGCCGCGCGTGATGACCAACCAGGACTTCGAGAAAATCATCGACACCTCGCACGACTGGATTGTCGAGCGCACCGGCATTACCGAACGTCACGTCGTCGATAAAGGCATGGCCACCGCCCACATGGCCACCGGGGCCGCCAAAAAAGTCCTCGAGCAGACCGGCACCGACCCGGAAGAGATCGACCTCATCGTCCTCGGCACCGTTACGCCGGACATGTTCTTTCCCTCCACCGCCTGCCTGGTGCAGAACAACCTCGGCTGCAAGCGCGCCTGGGGTTTTGACCTCTCCGCCGCCTGTTCGGGGTTTGTTTATGCGCTTACCGTCGGCGCGCAGTTCGCTTGCGCCAGCACGCACAAGAAGATACTGGTCATCGGCTCAGACACCATGACCTCCATCCTCGACTACGAAGACCGCGCCACCTGCATCCTCTTCGGCGATGGCGCTGGAGCCGCGCTGGTCGAGGCCTGCGAAGAGGGCGAAGACGGCATCATCGACTTCTACAACGACATCGATGGCAGCGGCGGCTGTCACCTTTCTATGCCCGGCGGCGGCAGTCTCAACCCCTCCTCGCACGAAACTGTGGACAAGAAGATGCACTTCGTCCACCAGGACGGCCGCAATGTTTTCAAGTACGCCGTCCGCCGCATGGGCGAAGTCGCCGAAGAGATCCTCACCCGCAACAACTTCACCGGCGAAGATTTGAAACTTCTGGTCCCGCACCAGGCCAACCTGCGTATTATCCGCGCTACCCAGCAGCGCATCAAAATTCCCGACGAGAAAGTCGTAGTCAACATCGGCAAATACGGCAACACCACCGCCGGCACCATCCCGCTCGCCCTCTGCGATGCGCTGGAAGACGGCCGCCTCAAGAAGGACGACCTCATCCTGCTGCTCGCCGTCGGCGCCGGTTTTACCACTGGCGGCCTCCTCCTCCGCTGGGCCTATTAGCCTCCGCTCCTAACGCCTGTCATTCTGCCTGCCCTGAGCGAGTCGCAGACGAGTCGAACGGGAGTCCGCCTGCCTGCCGCAGGCAGGCCGTGGCGGACGAAGAATCTCTTGGGCTTGAGGAAGTCCAAAGCCTGTCCGCCTTGCTCCCCTCACACCCCCGGAGCTAAACTGTCCCCACTATATGTCCGATGGAGCATACGGAGTCCGTCCGGGCGAAAGGGAAGTCAAGGAGGAGGATATGTCCGACGAACAAGCAGTCGACCAGAGTGTCCAAACCGGGCCGCCCTTGCCGATTGGGGACAGCGCCGTCAACTTTCCCATGGCGGTTGCGGCCGGGCTGGTGGCCGCCGCGATTGGCGCCGGAGTCTGGTACTGGATTGTCGTCCTCACCGATACCGTGCTGGGGATTGTCGCCATCGGTGTCGGATATCTAGTTGGCTTTGCCATCCGTTTCGGAGCCGGCAAGCAGGGCGCGGCGCCGCTGCAAATTCTCGGGGCGGTGCTGGCGTTGCTCTCGATTGTGGCCGGTGAATACCTGATTATTCACCACTGGATTCGCCAGGCAGAAGACGGCTTCACCGGCTGGCTCACCGCCTCGCAGTTCATCGAGGTGTACGCGGAGTACATAAAAGAGGCGCCCATCACAATCCTCTTCTACGGCATAGCCGTGTACGAAGGTTACATCCTCCCCAAACCGGACGT
>CBDUYQ010000275.1:0-2402 GCA_965371475.1 uncultured bacterium | reverse complement strand
AGTCCGCACCCGGGCGAGTCCTGACGGTCGTACTCGGCAAAAACCTTGTCCACCTGCTTGGCAACTTTCGCCATGTCATCCGCCCGCACCGGCACAAGTCCGGCAGCGAACAGAACCAGAAGAATGATTGTGAATGCCAGCCTTTTCTTCACGGCTGCCTCCCTCAAAGGAACCGCTCTACTTCATCCCGTAAAAAGCGGCGAAGAAACGGTAGTACCACCACAGGTCCGCTTTGGAAACAAAGTTCCAGGGCGCATGCATGGAAAGAATGCCGACGCCCACGTCCACAACGTCCATGCCGTCATCAGAAAGGAACTGCCCCAGGGTGCCGCCGCCCCCAATACCCAACTTGTAGGTATGGGTCTGCCAGGGGATGCCGTTGCTATCCAGCAGCGCGCGCACCCTGGCACGCACCTCCGAGGTGGGATTGTGGCCGCGTCCATAAATCTTCATCACCACGCCTCCGCCGATTTTCGCCGCGTTCAACTTCTCCTGCACCTTCGGGAAGGTGGGGTGGACGCCGGTAGTTGTGTCCGCCGAAAGCACATGAATCCCCGAGACAGCCTGCCGGTGCTGGCGCAACGTGGCCGTCTTGCCCGACCCCTTTTCCAGCAGGTCGAGCACGGTATCCTGCAAAAAGGTGGAGCGCGCGCCCATTACGTTCTGGCTGCCGGTCTCCTCGTTCCCGGCCATATAAACCATCGCGGTGCGTTCCGGAGACTTGATGTCAAACAAAGCGCGCAGGCCGATATAGCAACTCAAAATGTCATCCAGCCCGTAGGCGGCCACCAGGCTGCGGTCAAACCCAATATCCGCCGGAGGCAGCGCCGGCACCAGTGCCAGGTCCGCGCTGACCATATCTTCCGGCTCGATGCCGTACTTCTTCCGGAGAAACTCCGTTACCGTGTTCTCTACCGACCCCTCCGCATCGGGGCGGCTGGCCACCACCGGGTCAAGCTCCTCCCCCTTGAAGACCTCGCGCTGACTTCGCGTTCGCAGCGGACGGTCAACGTGCGGCGCAATATCAGGAATTACCAGGTAGGGCTCTCCCGCCAGCCCGAAACGGATGTCCACGTTGGTTCCGTCTTTCTTGCTTACCCGGCCCACCAGCGCCAGCGGGATGCCCGCCCACTGATAGTTCTTGAGGCCGCCGTGGTAGTTGGTCTGAAACAGCGCGAACCCTTCACGCTCGTAGAGCGGATTGGCCTTGAGTTCCAGGCGGACCGCATCGAGGTGTGCCGCCACCAGCGTAGCGCCTGCGGTCATCGGCTTGCGTCCCACCACGGCGAAGATGACCGAGCGGTCGCGGTTGTTGAAGATTACCCGGTCGCCGGGCTTGAGCCGGTCATACTCCGCGAGGGAACGAAAACCCCGCGCCCGGGCCTGCCGGATCGACTCCGCCACCGTCAGCAGGTCGTGCCGCGCCTCGTTCATGAACGCCTTGAACTCTGTGGCCAGCGCTTCTACTTTGCCTTCGTCCTCCGGCGCAATCCGTGCCCAGGCATCCTGCCGAAAGTTTGACTCCTGCGCGGAAACCATAACCCCGCCGAACAGAACCGCTATCATCAAAATCTGAATGAACTTTCTCATGCATTCTCCCCCTGAAAACGATGCCATCCTATCACGCCCCCGAGCCGAAACAAACGCACCCGCTTGCAGCCAAACTTTTCCAACCACTCGCGTTTGTCATTTGTCATTCTGCCTGTCCTGAGGAACTCGAAGGAAGCGGAGGCCGCTTGCCCTGAGCGCAGCCGAAGGGTAGGCCGGAGTCGAAGCCTGCCCGCCTCGGGCGGGAATCTCATCCTTCGCATGATTGACCAGGATGGGCTTAATACCTGCCGCCTGCCTTCTTCAAGCACCTCGACATACTGAAGAGCTCGGCCCCGGTGTTATAATAAATGGTTTACCGCAGGGCGGTGGAACTACCAGTAGCGCTCCCCTTTCCCTGCGCCGGAACGCATTGCCAATGGCCACCAAAGCCCAGCCCGTTCGCGCTCAAGCTCCGCCGCCCGGCACGGCCCGTACAGCCAAGGCACAGGATTTCCTTCAAATCCGGGGCGCGCGCGTCCACAACCTGAAAAACATCTCGCTCGATATCCCGCACTACTCCTTCACCGTCATCACCGGCGTTTCCGGCTCCGGCAAGTCCTCCCTTGCCTTTGACACGGTCTATGCCGAGGGCCAGCGGCGCTACATCGAGTCGATGTCGGCCTACGCCCGGCAGTTCCTCGAACGCATTGAAAAACCCGACGTGGACGAAATCGAAGGCATTGCCCCCGCCATTGCCATCAAGCAGAAGAACACCAGCCGCAACCCGCGCTCCACCGTCGCCACCGCCACGGAAATTCACGACTACCTCCGCCTGCTCTACGCCCGCATCGGCGAGACCTTCTGCCTCCAGT
>CBDUYQ010000274.1:0-2403 GCA_965371475.1 uncultured bacterium | reverse complement strand
ACAACAGAACCACTTCCCTTACGGGCTCTCCTTGCTCTCCCAGTCCGAAGGGAATGCCACAGGCCGCCAGCCAGGTAACATGCGCTTTGCCGCCCACTTCGGCCAGATCAGTAAACAGGGCCAGTTCGGTGAGCCCCTGCCGGGCCGCGCCGACCTGGTCACTGGAAATCAACTGCCAGCCGGCAGGCGGGTGCAGAGAGGCGCCAGCTTGCTGGATCAATCCTTCCACGTCTCCTTCAATACAGGGGAGGTCGAGCGCGCCGATGTGCCGGTACACCTGCCGGGTGAGCGACTGGCGGATGCTGCCGGCATTCGAATGGCCCAGGGAAATGGCACGGGCCGAGTACCACATGCTGCGCAGCGGGTCAGCCTGCCCTTTGTTGGCTTGCAGGTACCCCATCTGGTAATTGAGGTTGGCATCGGTGGAAAATTTCTCCAGCAGGTAGGAAAGCTCCGGCTGCACCTCGTCGTATTTCTTTTCCCGCCACAGGGTGGCAAAGAGCATCTGGTGGTACATCAACTCATTGCCGTCAGCCCATTGGTCCAGCTGCTGTCTTTGCTGGTCGCTCTGGGCGGCAGCCTTCTGCGAGTTGATAACCGCCTCCTGCAAGGTGAGGCCCGCACGAGCATGGGCGATGGTGCTCTGAGTCTGCTCCGGGGTGAACTTCTGCTTCGCCCCCAGCATCTCCCGCACGACGTAAACATAAGTGCGGTGCTGAGTATAAACAATCATATCCACTTGCGGCTGGGTGAATTTCACCTGGGTGAAAACGTTCCGGTCCATTTCCAGGAACTCATCCACCGTTTCGAGGAGCTTGGCACGCTGCTGCGCGGCATACAGGGCGCCAATCATTTCCTGGTAGATATAGGCCCGCAGCACGGATTGCGGGTACTTCTGGATGAACCCCTCATAGGCCTGCGCTTTGCCGGCCGGGTCCTCCACTTGCTTGGCGGCCTGATAGTCGTTCCACTCTTCCCGCCCATAGAGATTCTGGGCCGCCGCCGTCAGGGTTCCCAACAACCCCAGGGAAACGACCAACACTGCCATTAAACGGACTCGACTGCTCATAGTGCCTATGTTCCTCCTCCGTGAAGACCTGCTGGACGGGCCTACAGGCCCAAATCCTCTGCCACAGCACAAACGGGCATTATAAACAGCCCCAACGCCTGGCGCAAGGCCCGAATCATGATGTTTCATCCGCCACCTCCTCCGGACCGCCCTCCTCTGGTTTAAGATGGCCTGAGACCGGAAAACGTTACCTGAACATCACAAAAGGAGAACTCATGAGCAAACAGGCAGCTTTCCCGCCGCCGGTGGCGGTTATTACGGGAGCGAGCCGCGGCATCGGCGCCGCCGTAGCCTCCGAACTCGCCCGCCGCGGCTACCGGCTGGCATTGCTGGCCCGCGACCGGAAGCGGCTGGAGGGAACCGCCCGGAGTCTGACGGAAGCGCCGGAGGTCCGGGTGTTCCCCTGCGCCCTGGAGGACAGCGGCCAGGTCGAGCGCACCTTCAAGAACATCTTCGACTGGGCCGGGCAGGTGGACGTGCTGGTCAACAACGCCGGGGTGGGAGTCTTTGCCCCTCTGGAGGAAATAACCGACTCGCAATGGGATTCGGTCCTCGACACCAACCTGCGCGGGGTCTTCTACTGCTGCCGCGCGGTCATCCCGGCCATGAAACAACAGCAGAGCGGCTACATCATCAACATCAGTTCGCTTGCCGGCAAGAACGCCTTCCCCGGCGGCACGGCCTACTGCGCTTCCAAGTGGGGATTGCAGGGCCTGACCTACTGTCTGGCGGAAGAGCTACGGCAGGAAAACATCCGGGTCAGCGTCATCTGCCCGGGTTCGGTCCTCACCGAGTTCTCACCGCACACGGGGAAAGACCCCGAAAGGATGCTCCAGCCCGCGGATGTCGCCCGCACTCTGGGCTGGCTGCTGGAGCAGGAACCGCAAAGCTTCGTCAGCGAAATTTCCCTCCGCCCCACCCAGAAACCTTGAAGGGCCGGACGCTACCTTTTGCGGCTAGCCAGTTCCGCTTCCAGGTATTCGCGCAGGCCGGAGTTCATCCGTTTGTCTGTCAGCAGCAGTTTCAGGTCCGGCGGTTTCACCTTCGGCAAAAACTCCAGCACGATGCCCAACGGGGTGTTCGGGTGCCGGACAACCTGCAAACGGAGGTCATACCGGAGCGACCACTTGCGATGGTTGGCCACGGCCTTTAGTACATGCTCGCGGAGGTCATCCACCTGCAGGACTTTGAACAATTCGCCCTCGGTCATGTAAGGGTTGTCGAGCGCGGGCCCGACCGCCTGCAACTTGCCCTTCAACAATAGCTCCGCCGCTACCCGCGCCGAGCCTCGTCGGGCCAGCGACACCTGCTGCCCGGCCGGCAACTGGCCGGCC
>CBDUYQ010000273.1:0-2414 GCA_965371475.1 uncultured bacterium | reverse complement strand
GGAAGATGCACCGGGTGGCCGAGCAGGGCATCGCTTCCCACTGGCGGTACAAGGACGGCGCCGAAGTCTCCCCTGAAGACCAGCAACGCATCGCTTGGTTGCGCTCCCTGATTGACTGGGCGCGCGATACCGACGACCCCAGCGAGTTCCTTGCCACGCTCAAGGTGGACCTCTACCCGGAGGAGGTCTATGCCTTTACCCCCAAAGGTAAGGTAGTGGTGCTGCCGCGCGACGCCACCCCGGTCGATTTCGCCTACGAGATTCACACCGAGGTGGGCCACCAGTGCGCCGGGGCGCGGGTCAACGGCCGCTTGGTGCCCTTGCGCTCCCGCCTCGAAAACGGCGACATCGTGGAAATCCTGACGCAGGATAACCACAAGCCTTCACGCGACTGGCTCAGCTTTGTGCGTGCCTCGCGCTCGCGCAACAAGATCAAGCACTGGATCCGCGGCGAGCAACGCACACAAGCCAGGGAACTCGGGAGGAGGCTGCTGGAAAAAGAGGCCAAACGTTTCCGCGTCGAATTGAAGAAAGTGTCTGATGAAGGCTGGACCGCGGCGGCGCACGAGTTCGGTTGCCAGCGGCTGGAAGACCTCTACGCCGGTCTCGGCTTTGGCAAGTACTCCACCCGCGCCGTCCTCGCCAAAGTGTCTCCGAAACCGCTGCCGGACCGCCGGACGGTCATACAGAAGGGGGTAGCGAGCGGCCTGCGGCGCACCGTCGAGCGGATGTTCCGTGTGCGCGACCGCGGCCTCAGCCTGAAGGGGCAGGACCTGCTGATGTACCGCGCCGGGTGTTGCAGTCCGATTCCCGGCGAGGACGTAGTCGGCTACATTACCCGGGGCCGGGGGATTGCCGTGCATGGACGGAACTGTCCGAACGTGCAGAACCTCCTCTACGACGTCGAGCGGCGGATTGAGGTGGACTGGGACCAGGCGGAAGAGGGCTTCTATCCCGTGCGCCTGTCCATCCGCGCGGCCGACCGCCCGGGGCTGCTCAAGGAGATTTCCGGCGCCATCGCCGACCTCGATTGCAACATCCGGTCCGCCGAAGCCCGGTCCGACCGTTCCACCGCCCAAAGCGTAATCGACATGATCTTTACCGTTTCAGGCCAGAAGAAAATGGACCGCATCGTCACCGCACTGAAAAAGTTGCAGGGTGTGCAGGAAGTTAAGAGGGTGATGCGAGTCTGACCCATGCGAATCCGGTTCCTTGCCATCGCCTGCTGTCTGTTCCTGCCGGGGTTATTCCTTTTGTCGGGTGAGCTTCACGCCGAGGAGGGTCTGGAAAGAATCGCTGTGGAAAGGGTCGAGTTGACCGCCCGGCTCAACCCCGCCGCACCGGCCATTTACGGGAAAGCTATTCTCACGATTCGCAGCCGTGCCGCAGAGGAGTTAACCCACCTGACCTTCCGGCTCCCTTATCCGATGGGTGCCGGAGTGGAGATGAGGCGCGTGTGGGACCGGGAGGACGACCTGCCCTGGCGGCGTCTCCGGCGGGAGGAGGAAGAAGGCGAGTACCTTTTTCAGGTGTCGCTGGCCAAACCGTTGCGGCCGGAGCAGAAGATTCTGCTCGGCTTCAGCTTTGAGATTCACAGCGGCCAGGTGACGGCGCCGGACCCGCCCGCGCTGCTTACAGCGGATGAGGCCCGGCTGCGGGGCATCGGCTGGTACCCTTTGCCCGCCTGGAAGAAGGAGGTGCATGTGGGCCGGGTTCGCCTCGAAGTCCGCCTTCCCAAGCTGTGGGAGGCAGGGTCTGCTTTGCCGCTCAAGAAGACGGCGGAAGCAACCCTGCTGGCCACCTACGAAGTCGAATGGGTAAAAACCTACCCGGACAATACCGACCCCGGCGTGTTACTCTTTGAGGCCCGGGCTCCGTCAGCGCCGGAATGAGCCCGCCCTGAATTCCGCAACCCCAAAGGAGGAAACTGTGAGGGAAATTGTCCACACTGACAAAGCGCCGGCCGCCATCGGCCCCTATTCGCAGGCGGTGAAGGCCAACGGGATGGTCTTTTTGAGCGGACAGATTCCGCTCGACCCAGCCACGGGTGAGCTGGTCAAAGGAGACATCGGCCAACAGACCGAGCGCGTATTGAAAAACCTGGAGGCGGTGCTGGCGGCTTCCGGCAGCTCGCTCGGGAAGGTGGTTAAGACTACCGTGTACCTGGCCGACATGGCTGACTATGCCGCGATGAACGAGGTGTACGGGAAGTTCTTTGTGAAGGAACCGCCCGCTCGCGCCGCCGTGCAGGCCGGCGGGCTCCCCAAGGACGCTCGGCTGGAAATTGACGTGATTGCTCTGCTGGATTCGTGAGGGAAGAGACAGGTAAGGTCAGGCGGCTTTCTGGACTTTGCCGTTGCGGATGCAGGCGGTGCAGACCTTCAACCGCTTGACCGTTTTGCCCACTTTAGCCC
>CBDUYQ010000272.1:0-2422 GCA_965371475.1 uncultured bacterium | reverse complement strand
TGGCTCATCTCCTTGAGCCGGGCCTCCCAGCCCCGGGCTTCCAACGCTGCCAGGCAGGAGCGGGCTTCCTCCAGCGTACCGCCGTCCTCCTGTTCGAAGGCCACGTCGTAGAGCAGGCGGCGGACGGGCTCTTCAAGCGTTGCGCCGATGGTGGTGAGGTCGAAGGGCTCCTCCGACTCGAGCGCGGCGAGGCAGGCCCGGAAGATACTCTCCGTGACCGTGCCTTGAAGCACCTCCCCGCCTTCGAGTTCGGCGGCGATGTCGGGGCGGAACTCTTCGTTATCCAGAAAGATTTTCAGCAGCCGCCGCTCGGCGTCCTTCATCGGCGGCGGGGTAAACTCCTGCTTGACCTCGACCCGTCCGCCCCGTCGGCCCACCGCCCGGCGAAGCTCCTGCAGCAGCAGGTCGTCGTCGATGCCGAGCCGCTCGGCCACGGGTTTGACCCACTCGGCGCGCTCGATGCGGTCCGGTACGCGGGCCAGATACGGCAGCACATAGTTGATGGCGGCGACTTTGCCTTCGCGGGTGGCGAGATCATAGGTGGCGCAGGCGCGATTGACGATGTAGTCCACATAGTCGAGCGACTCTTTCAGTTTGTCGCGGTAGGCCGCCCCGCCCTGCTCCTGAATGTAGGAGTCGGGGTCGAGCCCCGGTTCCAGCGCCAGGACCTTAACCCGGAAGCCCTGCTCGAGCAGAAGGTTGAGCGAGCGCTCGGTGGCGGCTGCACCGGCGGTATCGGGGTCGAAGCTCACCACCACGTTGTGCGACGACCGGCCCAGCAACTTGATGTGCAGGTCGGTCAGGCTGGTGCCGCAGCTAGCGACAACATTGTGGGCCCCGGCGTGATAGACGGCGATGCAGTCCACGTAGCCTTCCACCAGCACGGTGTAGTCCAGCCGCCGTACCTGCTCCTTGGCGCGGTGGAGGTTGTAGAGCACGCGGCTCTTGGTATAGATGGGCGTCTCGGGCGAGTTCAGGTACTTTGGGTTGTCGTCGCCCATGGCGCGCCCGCCGAAGGCGATGATGCGGCCGCGCTCGTCGGCAATCGGGAACATGATGCGGCGGCGGAAGCGGTCGTAGTAGCTGCCGCGGTCGTCCTTGTTGATGAGGCCGCTGGCCTCGACAACATTCTTTTTGTATCCGGCGCCCCGAACCCTTGTCATCAGTGCGTCGCCGCCTCCCGGAGCGTAACCGATACCGAAAGTCTCGATAATCTCGTCGGTGATGCCGCGGTCGTTCAGGTAGGCACGGGCCAGCTTGCCCTCTTTGCCCTTCTGCAACTGCTCCTGGTAAAACTGCGCAGCGGTTTCGTGCAATTCAACCAATGACGTCCGCAGGTGCGAGCGCTTGGCCTCTTCCGGCGAGCGCGGCTTGCGCTCCGGCAATCGGATGCCGCTTTTATCGGCCACCGCCTGCAAAGCTTCCGGAAAGGTCAGCTTGTCGAGCTCCATCAGGAAGCTGAAGACGTCCCCGCCCACACCGCAGCCGAAGCAGTGGTAAATCTGCTTGACCGGATGCACGGCAAACGACGGCGTCTTTTCGGGATGGAACGGGCACAGCCCCATGAAGTTCTGCCCCGCCTTCTTCAGACGCACGTAGTCGCCGATGATGCGGACGATGTCCGCCTGCTGCTTGACCTTGTCGGCTGTGCTGCCAGGCTCTGCCATGGAAAAACCTAACTAACGAAAAACGAAAAACGAAAAACGAAAACCGGCCTTATTCTAACTGCCTCAATCAACCCCAGATTGGAAGAGGTGCTCCGCACCCGCTTTCCCTCCAACAAAGATTTACCACCGAGACACAGAGATTTAATCAAAGCAACTCCATCGCTGGCTTAACTTTGCTAAAGTGCTTAACCGTCTCCGCTTAATTGGTGGTTTGAATCCGGTTCAGCATTTCGATGTATACTTCTGGTATTCCCTGTTCTCGATGTTGTTCTGCACCTCTGATTATGTAATTCAGATAACATTCCTGAGACGGCCTGTAGGGCCTATCTCGATTTGCAATGTACACAGAGCACGTTAATTCATCCCCTTCAACCGGTTGGACCTGCATTTCCTCCCGCTGGTAGGAATTTTCACTGGGCTCCCGGTCTGCGCGAAATCCCTCAGAACGATCCAGTTGCGCCATTTCACCTTCAGGTATATTAAAAACAACCCCCCAAACAACGTCACCGGGAGCATCTTCGATACTGGACACTCCGCCACATCTTTTCCTGCTGTACCTGGGAAAGCACAGCCGGTAGTTTCCAAGCTTGGCTACACACTTGAACTTTGCGTGGGGGCACCGTTCCTCCATCTGCCGCTCATCCATATTTGAACCATAGGCAAAGTACAACGGCATAGAATCCCGCCTCATGCTACAAAACTGCCAAGCCTTCCAACTCACCCTCAATACCTTGGTCGAAAAGCGAAGACCGAAA
>CBDUYQ010000271.1:0-2438 GCA_965371475.1 uncultured bacterium | reverse complement strand
CGCAAACCTTTCCTATCTTCGGTGGAGATCAAGTAGCCGACGTAACCGGCGCGGGTGACACCGTAGCCGCCGCCTTTACCGCCGCGCTGGCAGCCGGAGCGGAGTACGCGGAGGCTGCCCGGCTGGCCAATATGGCCGGCGGGCTGGTGGTGATGAAGCGCGGGACGGCGACCATCAGCGCCAGAGAACTGCTCGACGCTCTGCCACGGGAAGAAGCGGACAAAGGCCCTCGTCGTAGGACACGCGGTCAGAAACGTCGTAAGACATGACGGTGAAGGATGTCGCTACAAAAGAAAAAATACTTCCGCTGGACGAGGTCTGCCGCCGGGTGGAGGCCCGGCGCGGACAAGGCGAGAAGGTTGTTTTAGCCAACGGCTGCTTCGACATTCTCCACGTCGGGCACGTCCGCTACCTGGAAGCCGCACGGCAGGAGGGGGATCTGCTGGTGGTGGGCGTCAACAGCGACCGCAGCACCCGCGAACTGAAAGGCGCCGGCCGCCCCATCCTTTCCGAGCAGGACCGCGCGCAACTGGTGGCAGCGCTGGCGGCGGTGGACTACGTTGTGCTCTTCGACACGCCCACCGTCACATCGCTGGTTAAAGCGCTCCTCCCCGAAGTCCACGCCAAAGGGACCGACTACACGGCGGAGACCGTACCGGAACGCGAGGCGGTGGCCGCTGCGGGCGGGCGCGTGGCCATCGTAGGCGACCCCAAAGACCACTCCACCCGCGACCTGCTCCGCACGGTGCAGGAGCGGCTTTCCCGATGAGGCAAAATATCCTGCTGGTTCGCTTGAGTTCACTGGGAGATGTGGTACACGCCCTGCCCGTTTTGGAAACCCTGCGCGCCGCCTTTCCCGATGCCCGGATTGACTGGCTGGTGGAGCAGCAGTGGCAGGAGCTGGTGGAGCTCCATCCGGCACTCACCAATGTAATTCCGGTGGATACCCGCGCCTGGAGACGCGCGCCCTTCAAGCGCAGCACCTGGAAGGAACTACGGAGCACGCTGCGGGCGTTGCGTCGGGGGCGTTATGACGTGGCACTTGATTTGCAGGGGCTTTACAAGTCGTCTCTGCTGGCCTTTGCCGGGGGTGTGAAGAAGCGGCTCGGTTTTGACGTTTCTTCTCTGAAAGAGCCGGGCGCGTCGATATTTTACACCGGGCAGGTTGCGCAGCCGGGCGCGGAACACGTGGTGGAGAAAAACCTGGCGCTGGCAGCCGCCCTGGACGCAAAGAAGCCGGTGCGAAACTTTTGCCTTCCCACAACAACAGAAGACGAAAACTATGTGGAAGAGCAGTTACAGAAAGAAGGCGTAAAGGAGTTTTTTGTCATCAGTCCCGGCGGGGGCTGGGACTCGAAATGCTGGCCCGTGGAGCGGTACGCCGAGTTGCACAACTATGTGGCCCAAGAGAGCGGCTGGCGATGCTTCCTGAACATCGGGCCGGGAGAAGAAACTCTGCGTACCGAATTCCTCTCGAAAAACCCGGCGCCGCCGCCCGTATATTTCCCGCTCACATTGCGGCAATTGGTGGTTCTGTTGAAACGGGCAAAAGTTTTTGTAAGCGGAGATACCGGGCCGCTCCATCTCGCCGCCGCCGTAGGTACGCCGGTGGTGGCTCTGTTCGGGCCCACCGACCCGGCGCGCAACGGTCCCTATGCGAAAGATTCCTCGCGAGCTGTGGTTCTGCACCACAACGAACTTGGTATCCGAACTTACAAGCACGAACGCGAAACATCTCCTGCCATGCTGGCCATCAGCGTTGAGGAAGCCCAGACGGCCGTAGACCGGGTGCTGGAGGCGAGCGGTGAGTGAGTTTCGGGACTGGGCGGCCTGGCTGCGGGTGCGGTTGCACTTTCCCCTTGCGCTGGTCTATCTGGTCCTGGCGCGGCCCACGCTCAACTTGCAGGCAAGCGGATTGGGGATTGTGATGGTGGGACTGTTGGTGCGCGCCTGGGCGGCAGGCCACTTGCACAAGGAGTCCGGCGTCACCGTTACCGGACCGTACGCACACGTGCGCCACCCGCTCTATCTTGGCACCATCCTGATTCTGGCCGGGTTGACGGTTGCCGCGGGGAGTGTGTGGGTGGCTGCGATAGTGGCCGCATATTTTCTTTTCTTTTACCTGCCCGTCCTGCAGCGCGAAGAGCAGGAGCGGTTAAGCGGGGAGCCCGACCTCTACGAACTTTACCGCGTCCTGGTCCCGGCACTGATTCCACGCTTTAGCCCGGCGCGCTTCCGCCAGCCGGGGGCAGGCGCCGGCCGCCGTTTTACCTTCGGACAGTACAAGGTGAACCGCGAATGGCAGGCGGCGGTGGGGTGTGCGGTGCTGTTCCTGCTGCTGCTGGCCCGGATGTGGTTGTCGCGCAGCGGGCTACTGTAGCCGGTATTTCCAGGCCAGTACGCGCCGCAGTTGCGGCTGGTAGAGAACCTCGAACGCA
>CBDUYQ010000270.1:0-2455 GCA_965371475.1 uncultured bacterium | reverse complement strand
GTGGAGTCATCCAGCACACCCGGGGTATTGGTGACGGCCACTCCCTGTTCGGTTGCTGCCGCCATGTCCACGTTGTCATACCCGACGGCCACGTTGGCTACGATGCGCAACTCCCTGGCCGCCGCCAGGACATCCCTGTCCACCGCCTGCGTCAACTGGCAGATTAACGCCTGTTTCCCGGCCAGCCGTTCCTTTAACTCCGCTTGGGTAAGAGGGGTCTCGCCATGGTGAATATCCAGATTCGCATGGCTCTCGAGGAGTTCCCGGGCCGGGGAGGGAAGTTCGCGGGCGATCAAAACTTGTGGTTTCATTGCACTCTCTGCGACTCTGCGCCAGTCTAGCACAGCCTTTAGCCCTTACCGCCTGCGGGAGATTGCGCTACCATACTCGGCAAGATGGCAGTCGCAACCCAAGCCTTTGTCAAAGAACTGAAAAACCTGTTCCCTCCCGAAGACGTGCTCGACGACGAAGAGGAAATCCTGCTCTACGAGTACGACGCCGGCGCCAACCGCGCCCTGCCTTCCGCCGTAATCCTGCCGCGCAAAACCGAGGACGTGGTCCGCGCCGTCCGCCTGGCCAACCAGCACAAAATCCCTCTGGTCGCCCGCGGCGCCGGGACCGGGCTTTCCGGTGGCGCCATTGCCGAGAGCGGCGGGCTGCTGATAGTCACCAGCCGCATGAAGCACATCCTCGAAATTGACATCCCCAACCTGCGCGCGGTGGTCGAGCCCGGCGTGGTCAACCTCGACCTGACCAAAGCGGTGGAGACCCAAGGCTGCTTCTACGCGCCCGACCCTTCCAGCCAGAAAGCCTGTACGCTGGGCGGTAACGTCGCGGAAAACGCCGGCGGCCCGCACACGCTCGCCTATGGCGTGACCGCCAACCATGTGCTGGGACTCGAAGTGGTGCTTCCCACCGGTGAGCTGGTCGAACTCGGCGGGCAAACACCTGACATCCCCGGCTACGACCTGACCGGCCTGACTGTGGGGTCAGAAGGGACGCTGGCCATCGTCACCAAAATTACCGTCCGCCTGCTGCGCAAGCCCGAGGCGGTTGAAACCCTGCTGGCTATCTTCCACACCGTCGATGACGCCTGCCACACCGTCGCCAACCTGACCGCTCGCGGCATCACCCCGGCGGCCTGCGAGATGCTCGACCAGTTCTGCCTGCAAGCGGTCGAGAAAGCTACACAGGCCGGCTACCCCACCGATGCCGCCGCCGTCCTGCTGATTGAACTGGAAGGGCTGCGCGAAGCGGTGGCAGCCGAGGCGGTGGCGGTGGAAGAGGTCTGCCGGGAAAACAATGTTCGCAATGTCCGCCGCGCACAGTCCGAAGCCGAACGCGAAAAACTCTGGCAGGGCCGCAAGAACGCCTTCGGCGCGATGGGGCTGCACTCGGCCAACTACTACACCCAGGACGGCGTCATCCCGCGCACCAAACTCCCGGAGACTTTGCGGGCCATCATGGAAATCGCCCGGAAGTACGAACTCCAGGTAGGCAACGTCTTCCACGCCGGTGACGGCAACCTGCACCCGGCCATCCTCTACGACGCGCGCGACTCGGAACAGTTCCGCAAGGTGGTGGAAGCCTCGAACGAAATGATGAAACTCTGCGTCGACCTCGGCGGCTCGATAACCGGCGAGCACGGCGTCGGACTGGAGAAACGCGACCTGATGCCCTTGCTCTTCAGCGAAGACGACCTCGACGCCATGGCCAAGGTCAAAGACGTCTTCAACCCCACCGGACGGCTCAACCCCGGAAAGATGTTCCCCGCCGGCAAGATGTGCGGCGAACTCAAGGTCCAACCGCTCCCCAAACAGGCGGGAGCGTAACCCGCCATGCCAGCCACCGCCGTCAATCTCGCCTCCCTCCGCAAGACGATCTCCGCAGACCGCGTGCTGACGGACACAGAATCCTGCCAGAAATATACCGTGGACGGCGTCACACCCGCCGCCGTCGCCGAGCCGGAATCGGCAAACGAAGTCGCAGAGATCATCCGCTGGGCGCGCGAACAGAAGGCTGCGCTGTTGCCTTCCACCAGCGGCGCGTTCCTCCCCTGGGGCAACCCGCCCGCAGCCATTGACGCCGCCGTGTCTCTGCGGCGGATGAACCGCGTACTCACCTACGACCCCGGCGACCTGACGCTCTCGGTCGAGGCGGGCATCACCCTGCCGGAAATCGAAAAGCTGCTGGCGGAAAACAATCTCTTTCTGCCCGCCGACCCGCCCTTGGCCGGCCGCGCTGCCTTGGGAGGTCTGCTGGCCGCCAACGTCAACGGCCCGTGGCGGCACACCTACGGCACCTGGCGCGACTACGTTGTGGGCCTCCACTTCATCTCCGGCGAGGGAAAAGAGGTCAAGGCCGGGGGGCGCGTGGTCAAAAACGTTGCCGGGTACGACCTGACCAAACTGCTGATCGGTTCGCTCGGCTCGCTCGGCATCATTACCGAAATCAA
>CBDUYQ010000269.1:0-2459 GCA_965371475.1 uncultured bacterium | reverse complement strand
GCGTACTTGCGGGTGACGCCGGTCAGCTCCTTGAACGCGCCGACGTTGATGCGGCCGCCTTGCTTGCTTTTGTATTCCCGCAACAGGTCTTTGAGCTGCTCGATGGCGGTCTGGTGGAACAGCAGGTCCTCGGTCACCCGCACCAGCACTTTTTCCCGGAGCAATATCTGGACTATTTTTTGCGCCCGCTGCGGCTCGACCTTCACCTTTGCCAGCACGTCCTTCACGGCTGGAACCAGCAAACCGGCCCCGGCAAAAGCGGACTCAATCACCTGCCGGGCTTCCGCCTCTTCTCCGCTCAAAGTCACTTCCCGGCCGGCCAGCTTGATGCGGTCGCCCGCCACGTTGAGTTTGCCCGCCGAGGCCAGGGACGCCAGCACGGCGTCAAACAGAGTTTCCGGCGCAGGGCCGAAGACCCGCTTCCGCAACTCTCCCTTGGGCAACCCTTCGCTCAGAGGGTCTTTGCGATGGAACGTCTCTACCGCCTTCACCGCGCGCTCTTCCAGGCCGGAGAAACGGCCCGCGGCGGCGAGCAGCAGCGGCGCTTGAGATAACCGATGCGCTTTCCCGGAAGCCACCAGCGCTTTGGCGGCTTCGTCCAACCCGGCTTCCGGCCAGCCCGTCGCTGCGATTATTTGCGGCCCGGAAAGTACGCCGGAAAGCGTCCGTTCCAGCAAAGCGTGCAGGATGTCTTCCCGGTTACCCTCTGCCAGTGTTTTGAAATAGGTCTTCAGGGCGGGGTCGGTGCGGCGGAAGCGTCCCCGGGCCACTCCCAGCACCTGGCCGCCGCCGATGGTAATGACAGGCGAGTACTGCCGCAGGATGAAGCGGTCACCGGGCAGGGCCAGCGTAGGGGCGACAAGACGGAGCTGGGCAAAACACTCCGCTCCCGGCTCGGCCTGTTTGCCTTCCAGCAGGCGGACGGTGGCAATCATCTCCGCCGTACCGTGGTGGAAGTGAACCCGGGCGCCGTCCTTCAAGGGCCGCGCGCCGGGAAGAATTTGGAGCTGGACGTCGAGCCGGGTGACAGGCTCGAACCGGCCCGCCTCGGCCAGCACCATGCCGCGGCTAAGTTCGCCGGGTTCCACCCCGGCAATGTTGATGGCGGTGCGCTGCCCGGCCAGTGCCTGTTCGGCCTGCGCGCCGTGGACCTGGATGCCGCGCACACGCAGGCGGTGTTGCTGCGGGAAGACCTCGACCTCCTGCTCTTTGCCGACACTTCCCGAAATCAAAGTGCCGGTCACAACACTGCCGAACCCTTTCATCACAAAGGAGCGGTCCACGGGCAGGCGGAAGTAGCTGTGGGTGTCCTTGCCGGGAGTTTCGGCGGCGAGTTGCTGCAACGCCTGCCGGAGTTCTTCCGTCCCCTGCCCGGTCTTGCTGCTGAACGGGACGACCGGAGCGCCTTCGAGGAACGACCCCTGCAAAAACTCCTCCACCTCCAGCCGGACCAGTTCGAGGACATCGGGTTCGACCAGATCGGCTTTGGTCAGCGCCACCAGACCACGCTGTATCCCCAGCAGACGGCAGATGTCGAAGTGCTCGCGGGTCTGAGGCATGATGGACTCATCGGCGGCAATCACCAGCAGGACGATGTCGATGCCACCGGCGCCGGCCAGCATGTTGCGGACAAACCTTTCGTGACCGGGTACATCCACAAAACCGAGCCGGTAGTCCCCCAATTCCAGGTGGGCGAAACCGAGGTCGATGGTGATGCCGCGGCGTTTCTCTTCAGCCCAGCGGTCGGGGTCGGTGCCGGTCAGGCGCAGCACCAGCGAGGATTTTCCGTGGTCGATGTGCCCAGCGGTGCCGACGATAACGTGCTTCATGACGGACGATTCCCCGTGAGTCCAAACGAAAGAATGATAATACCAGACAGGTTACGGGAGAACGGCGGCGATGGATTCGGCCATGGCGTCGAGCGCCTTGACGGGCGACGGCGCAGAGGTGATGGCGCGGCCGACCACGATGAAATCGGCCCCGGCGCGGATGGCCTCGACGGCTGTGGCTACGCGGGCCTGGTCGGCAGCTTTCCGCTTGCCAGCGCCGCGGATGCCGGGCGTGACAATCAGGAAGTCCTTGCCACAGGCGCGGCGGATGGCGGCAACATCTATGGGGGCGGCGATGACGCCGTCGCATCCATTCTTCTTCGCCAGCCGGGCCAGCCGGATGACGTTCTTCTGGACGCCACCTGTGAACCCGATGGTGCGGACGGCTGCGGCGTCGAGGCTGGTGAGGAGTGTTACGCCCAGCAACTTCGGCCTCTTGCGGACGGAAAGCTCATCAAGAGCGTGGCGGGCGGCTTGCAGCATTTTGGGGCCGCCGCTGGTGTGGACCGTCAGCAGGCTGGCCCCGCCGCTGGCGGGGCTGGCGCCCAGCCGCCCGGCGTTGCGGCAGCCTTCCGCCACGATGTGGGGAATGTCGTGCATCTTGAGGTCGAGGAAAACCCGCTCACCGGA
>CBDUYQ010000268.1:0-2491 GCA_965371475.1 uncultured bacterium | reverse complement strand
TCCCAGTGATAATGGGTAAGAAAAATTCGCGCGCTGATGGGTTTCTTGCCGTACTCCTTTTCCAGCGCGTGCCCCAGCATCCGCAGGCCCGTCCCGCAGTCGATGATGAACAGGTTCCCCTGGCGGGTCCGGATTTCCACGCAGGGGGTGTTCCCACCGTAGCGGAGGTTCTGGCGTGTAGGGGTCGGGGTGGCGCCGCGCACCCCCCAGAAACGAACCTGCATATTCACCGTTCAGCTACCCTTCAACATTGGAATGCGCCGACTACCCCTGCCAGCCTAAAAGCTTTGGACTGCCCCCGGCAATGTTGCCACAAGCCCCACCGCCGGGCAAGCGGGGTCCGGGATTTTTTCTTTCCGGGTGCAACCAATCTCCCCGGCCTACATCCAATCTCTAGACAACAAACAACCCCGACTTCCACGACACTGAGAAGCGGGCACCACCCCACGGTGCCCGCTTTTCTTTTGCAGAATCAACGGGTTGCCCGGCGTTTTCCACAGTCCGTTTCACCCCTGCTCCCTGCCGCTCTGCCGCCACACAACATGGAGTTCCCGCCGCCAGTCCTCATTGAGACCCACCAGCGAAACCCGCACCTCCGGCGAAAAATACCGGACCACAGCCTGCGAGGTGGGATGAAACTGCAGAGCGGGAGCCACCAGCACCAACTCCGGCGGTGAGGGCTGGAGATTGACTTCGGAGAAGTACCCCGCTCCGGCCAACTCGCCCCGCCGGTGGTGCCAGTGGACGCGAATCCAGTAGTCGAGCCCCTGGAGCGGGAGGTGGATGTCAACCGAGGCTTTGAGTTCCAACACCACCAAGCGGCCCTCACGCGTCACACCCAGCAGGTCGGCCACGCCGCGCTCGCTGCCCCCGGCAAGAATCACCTGCCGGTAGAGCTTACCCGTGACAAGACGCGGGTCCACCTTCCCCGGCGCGCGCAACACTTCGTACTCCAGCCAGGCTTCCGGCCGCCAGCGGTAAAACGGACTGTTCGCGTTCCCTTCGGCGATCCGTTCCCGGCCCAACCGTTTCACCAACCCGGCCAACCGGGAAAAGTTCACTGCTGACAAATCTTCCTCTTCGTCCCCCACGCCGAACACCACCCGGCCGCTATACGACCGGGCAAAGTCGAGTCCGCGAAACCGCAAAGAAAGTTCCTCGCGTCCGGCCAGAACAATCGCTTCCGTTTCCTCCGGCGCCAGAGCGCGCACCCGCTCCACACTCGAACTCTCCCGCTGCTGTACCCTTTCTGCGTGCGACGCCGGAGCCATGCGCGTTTGTAAATTTCCGAAGTCCTGCGGGTCCACCGCGGTACAGGCGCCTTCGTCTTCCTCCACCGCGAACAACTCCACCTTGACCAGATTGCCGTCAAGGAACGCCAGCCGCTGCGCGGTGGTCTGCTCCGCCCCCGCTGGCAAGAAAAGACGCAGCCCAACCCAAACACGCTCCGGGTAGCGCTCCCGATTCCAGTCCAGCCAAATGAGCGCATAGGTCAGCAGGCCGTCCACGGTGGCCGCGTCTTCTGTCTGGTTGACCCCGAGCACCGCCCACCAGCGGTTGCCTTCGCTCAGACGGGCCCGGGTGTAAAGACCGGAAAAGGACCGCTTCTGGCCAGCGGCGGTGGAAACCGCTTCGACCTTCGCGCGGGGGAATTCGCGCTGCAGCAGGCGTTTCAAATAACGGCTGTAGGCCCGCCGGGCGGTCTGCCGGTTGCGGTGAATATCTGCCCGGCGCGAAGGCGGCGCAATGGTCAGACGCGCGGGTTTCTTTTGTCCGAAGCGTTTAACTTCCAGCACCAGGCGGTCGCCGGTTTCTTCTGCCACCCCGACCACCCGCCGGACCCAGTTGCGCTCCTCCGACCACAGGTGGAGAAGCAGCTTGTCGTGTGCTTCTTCCACCCGAAACTCCGTCCGGCGTAAATCAAACAGGAGTTCCCCCTCTTCGGTTACTTCCCGCGCAGGGTCAGCCGCCAGAAAGGTTTCTATCCGCTTGCGTAGTTCGGTCCACTCCCCCATGGCGCGTATCATACTAGGAGATTCCCTTTTCTCAACTCCACACCCTGGATTGCCTCTGCGCTGGCGGGTGTGCTAGCTTGCCGGAAGAAGGCCATGACGGAAGAACCACTACCCCCGCTCTACGACGACACCGCCAAATTTAACTGGAAGCTCCCGGTGGGTGTGGCCCTGGCGATCGTCCTCGTGGGTGTGGCCGCCAACATCTGGCTCGATTCCGGCACGGTCAAAACCCCCACCGTGACGGTCCCGGCCCAGCTTCCCCCGTTGGACGAAGCCGCCCGCACCTACGCCAGCCAGATTGAAATTACCGATCTCCTGCCCAGCAAGTGGGCGAACATGCTCGGGCAGGAGGTGGTTTACCTGGACGGCCGGCTGACCAACAACGGTGACCGGAACATTGCCGCGCTGGACCTGACCATCGAGTTTCAGGATATGTACGGCCAGATGGTACGGCGGGAAACCTACCGCGCCATCGG
>CBDUYQ010000267.1:0-2504 GCA_965371475.1 uncultured bacterium | reverse complement strand
ACGGTGGAGCAGGTTATCCAAAGCTTTGCTGTCACAAAAGATTCCGGGAAAGTCCCGCAGGTACGGCGTGTGCCGTTGGCCGGCCACCCGAGAAGCCTGGAAATTATTCCAAGAAAACAAATGGGGGTAGAAATGTTTACAGATATCCTTCAGGACATCCGGTTCGCCGGTCGAATGATGAAAAAAAATCTTGGTTTCACACTGGTTGCTGTGCTGACACTGGCGCTGGGCATCGGCGCCAGCACGTCGATGTTCAGCATCATCAATGGTGTCTTGCTACAGCCGCTCCCCTACTTTGAGCCTGACCAACTGGTTCGAATCAATCCACAGTGGTACAACTTTGGGCTTGGTTCTATGAACGCCTGGGAATACTTCGATATCCTGGAGAAAACCGGTTCCTTCGAGGAAGTTTCTCTCTATCGCAATACCAGCGTCAACCTTACGGCAGGAGACGGAGAACCGGAGCGGGTATCGGGCGTGCGAATGACCCCGAGCCTTCTGTCCATTCTCGGAGTACGGCCCGCCCTGGGCCGAGCGCTCCAACCCGGAGAGGAATTCGCGGGCGCCCACCGCGTCGCCCTGATCAGCGACCGGCTCTGGAAGAAACGGTTTGGGGCCGACACAAGTGTGGTGGGACAAACCCTTCGCATGCTGAATGACAGCTACGAAATCATCGGGGTGATGCCCGCGGGCTTTGACTATCCCAACAAATCTGTTGACATTTGGTCAGGGTACGGAATCGACCGGAACAATATGAGACCCCGCGGCGCCCATTCCTCCAGAGTGCTGGCCCGCCTCAAGAAAGACGTCACGGTTGAGACCGCACAGGCCGAGCTTACAACCCTCTCGGCCCAGCTTCGCAAAGAGTTCTCCCAAAATTACCCGGAGGCAACGGGTTTTAGATTCATCGCGCGGCCGCTGATGGATGTTGTGACCGGAACTGTGAAACCTGCCCTGCTCCTTCTGATGGGAGCTGTAGGTTTCGTACTGCTGATTGCCTGCGCCAACGTGGCCAACCTGTTGCTGGCGCGGATCACGGCGCGGGAAAGAGAAATCGCGATTCGAACCGCGCTGGGAGCAGGACGGGGCCGCATCCTGCGGCAAATTCTGACGGAAACCTTCCTGTTGAGCACGCTGGGCGGGCTGGGCGCCCTGGCGTTTGCGGCGATGGCCTTCCAGGGCCTGATGCTGCTCCACCCGGAGAGCGTGCCGCGGCTGGCGGAAGTCCGCATGGATTCACAGGTCCTGCTGTTCAATTTCGCCCTGGTCGCCTTCGCCACCATGGTGGTGGGACTGATCCCGACTCTGCGGCTTAACGAGATCGTGTTGCATGACAGGTTGAAAGAGGGCGGCCGGCAGGGCGGGGGCGCTTTGCGGCACCGGACGCGGGCGGCACTTGTGGTTTCCGAAGTTGCGCTTGCGACAGTGCTCTTGCTAGGCGCAGGGCTTCTGATTCGCAGCTTTGAAAAACTAATCGAAGTGGACCCCGGCTTCCGGCCGGAAAATGTACTGACCACGCAACTCAGCCTCTCCGCCGAACGGTACCCGGATATGGCTGCCCGCAGTCAGTTTTTCCGGCGGGTGACGGAAGAACTCGCGGCCCAACCGGAAGTGTTGTCGGCCAGTTTTGTAAACCTGCTCCCCATGTCCGGCGCCACCTCCGACGGGTCGCTCGCGGCGGAAGGGTACACCTCTGCCACAAATCTTCCCGATTTTATTCAATACAGAATGATGACGCCGGACTATTTCAAAACCATGGGTATCCCGGTTCTCCGCGGCCGCACCTTCACTAACCAGGACACGGCCGACAGTCAACCGGTAGTAATCCTCAGCGAGTCGCTGGCGAAAAAATTCTGGGGCGAGGGAGACCCGGTGGGCCGCCGGGTGAAACCGGGCGGGCTTGATTCCTCCGCTCCCTGGCATACGGTGGTGGGCGTGGCAGGAGACATCCATCACGAAGGGGCGCGCGAAGGGAAAGTGCCAGTCTGGTACCGTTCGATCTATGCCGATTCCTGGAACTGGATGCACCTGGCGGTACGCTCGTCGGGCGATCCCGCCCTCGCCGTGCAAACCATCAGAACCGTACTCAAACGGATTGACCCCAACCAACCGATCTTCAACACCAAGGTGATGACGCAAATGGTGGCCGAGACTCTTACGCAGGAACGTTTCAACACCAACCTGCTGATTGCCTTTGCCGGACTCGCTCTGGGGCTGGCGGCCATCGGCATCTTCGGCGTCATCAGTTATTCGGTGAGCCAGCGGACTCGGGAAATCGGCATCCGCATGGCGCTGGGGGCACACCCCGGAATAATCCTCCGCCAGGTAATGCAAGAAGGTTTGACGCTGGTTTTGATCGGAATAGGCTTGGGTTTGGCCGGCGCGTTGATACTGACGCGGTTCATGGAAACATTCCTTTTTGGGGTAGAACCCACCGATCCGGTTACCTTCCTCTCCATTGCAGGCGTACTGCTTGGCAGCGGCCTGCTGGCCTGCTTTATTCC
>CBDUYQ010000266.1:0-2515 GCA_965371475.1 uncultured bacterium | reverse complement strand
GATGTTCCGGTTATTCGAGGAGCACGTGAAGTAGGCCGGCGACCAGTGGCCGGTGCCCAGAAACCGGTAAGAAAAGCCGACGATAAAACCTGTCCCTCACCGGTGTGAGGGACAAAACGGTTTAATCGCCGCTACTAAAAGCGGGGCAGGTGGCGGCGATGAAGGCGCAGCAGCGCGTCATCGCCGGGTTCCCCCTGTTTTTACCGGCTTTTCTGTGCCCTCCGGCGGAAGGAGAAATTTTCTCCCGGAGGGCATTTTTTAAGGTGACCAAACCGGGGGTGGTTACGTCTAATCATTTGAGGACAGGAGTAGAGGATTAACGATGTTTCGCTTCAAGCACAACCCGGAAGGCAGCCGTTGGAACACAAAGCTGGCGCTGGCAGCCGCCACGGCGTTGCTTGCCTTTGCGCTGGTAGTGAGTGCGGCCGGGACCTCGGCGCTCCAGACGGAATCAGCGTCCTCAAGTGGTCTTATCCAACTCGTGCAGAAGAAGGCCAAGAGCTTCTATGCCAGCGCGCAGACGTTCGTGAACGTCCTCCGCGTTGCCCGTTTTGGCCCGGAAGCTCTGGAAGTCAACCCGGCGCTGGACTCCCTGCTCGAGGATGAAGTCCAGCGCTGCTCGGATTCCTCTTCTCAGAAACCCGCCACCCCCGCCACAACCCAGTCGTAAGGCAGTGGCCGGTGTTCGGTGACCGGCCGTCAGTTATCAGTTTTTCGGGGACAGGAATGTCCCCGCTCCAGGTAAAGCACACGGGCACAGTAAGGGCGGGGCCCCCGCCGTTGGCGGGATAAACTCCGGCCCTCTTCCAAACTGCCTTGTTCTTGCAGGCCGATTGTTTGGCGGAGAAGACTGCCGGCGATCAGTAAGAAAAGCCGACGATAACCCTTCGACTACGCTTCCTTCGGCCCGCTTGCCTGCGGCAGGCAAGCTCAGGACAGGCAGGGTAATCGCCGCTACTAAAAATGTCCGCAGTTTCCGCCCGTTCGATTCGCGAAAAACGCTCTCTCAGGACGGGTTTGACGTTTTCGAAAAAAGTAGCTGTGAAATCCGCAAATTCCGTAAAACCCTTAGACAGCACCCGGTTGATTTGTTAAAAGAGATGGGTCGGTTTGTCTAACCGGCGCAGACCGGAGTTTGAAGGACGAAGAATGCTGAATCGGCTAGCCAACTTTTTTGTGCGGGTGCTGGAGCGGTGGATGCCGGACCCGTTTCTGTTCTGCCTTCTACTGACGCTGGTGACGTTCGCGCTGGCGTGGATATTCACTCCAACGGCGCCGACGGAGTTGCTCAACCACTGGTACACGGGGCTGTGGAGCATTTTGCCGTTTGCGATGCAGATGATCCTGATTCTTCTGACTGGCTATACCTTAGCGAGTTCTGGCCCCGTCAGGCGCAGCATGGTGTGGTTGGCCTCTATCCCGAAGGACCAGGGCAGTGCGGTTGTCTTGCTGACGGTAGCTTCGATGCTGGCGGCGCTGCTGCACTGGGGCTTTGCGCTGGTGGCCTCGGCTCTGCTGGCGCGCGAGTTGGGCCGCCGCGTACCCAACTGTGACTTCGGGTTCCTGGTGGCGGCCGCCTACTCCGGCTTTGTGATCTGGGGTTCGGGGCTTTCCAGTTCGATTGCGCTGGTCACGGCCACGGCGGGCAGCGAGATGAACTTTGTGGCGAAATTTGCCGGCGTCGAGTCAGTGGGTTTGAGCGAGACGCTGCTCTCCCCGATGAACATCGCGCTGGTGCTGGCCACGCTGGTGACCCTTCCGCTGCTGTTCCGGTTGATGATGCCGCGCGGCGACCAGATTCGTGCCATTGCCCCGAAGCAGCTCGATGTCCTGGAGCCGCCGGTGGAGGAAGCGCCGGAAAAACTTACCCCGGCGCAGCGCATTGAGCGCAGCCCGCTGGTCCTTTACACCTTTCTTTTACTGGGCGTGGTCTATCTGGTCCGGCACTTCTGGACGCGCGGCTTTGCGCTCGACCTGAACGTCGTCATCCTGCTCTTTCTGGTGCTGGGGATGGCGCTGCACGGGCGGCCTGCGGCTTACCTCCGATCGTTCAACCACGCGGCGCGGGTGGCCGGGCCGCTGGCGTTGCAGTATCCGCTCTACGGCGGGCTGATGGGGCTGATGAGCGGAAGCGGGTTGGCCGGCATGGTGGCGCAGAGTTTTGTGTCGTTCTCGAACGAGGGGACGTTTCCGTTCTTTGCTTTCGTCTCGGCGGCGGTCATCAACTTTTTTATTCCGTCGGGCGGAGGACAGTGGGCGGTGCAGGGGCCGTTCACGATTCCGGCGGCGCTGGAACTCGGGGTGAAACCGGCGACGGCGGCGATGGCGGTGGCCTTCGGCGACCAGTTGACCAACATGCTGCAACCGTTCTGGGCGCTGCCGATTCTGGCGATTGCCGGGCTGAACATCCGGCACATCATGGGCTACTGCGTGATGACCTTCCTGCTGTGCACGGCGCTCTCGACGCTGGTATTATTCCTTCTAGGATGAACAGGTTTTTCCAAAGAGTTTTTCT
>CBDUYQ010000265.1:0-2515 GCA_965371475.1 uncultured bacterium | reverse complement strand
GCTGTTGTCCCTCGTCCAGCCCGGTGGCTTCTGCCACCGGAACTTGAGGTCGGTTTGGAAGGGGCCTTTGGCCCCGCAACCCACCTGCCTTGAGCGCAGTCGAGGAATCTCTTGGCGAATACTCCTCGCTGTCCAAGAGATTCTTTCGTCGTCCGCCGCGGCGGACTCCTCAGAATGACAGGCAAGGAGGTAGCGGCGATGAAAGCGCGCCTTGCCCTGAACAATTAGTGAGGGGCAGCGCGTCGTCGCCGGTTTTCCTGCTGATTTGCCTCAAGCTTTGAGCGGTTTCGTCCGAAGTATGGGTTGGAGAGGAAAGCGCGATGAACTGCAATTATGTCACCGAAAACGACGTCTGCGAGAGCTACATGAATAACCAACTCGACGTTCCCGAGCGGGTCTGCTTCGAGCACCACTGCCTGGGCTGCCCGGAGTGCTTCGGCAAACTCGCCATGGTGACCTCTCTGATGCGCCTGATGGCGGACAGGAGCGAAGTCCACGCCGACGTCTAAGCGCTTCCCAGCTCCCGCCAGTTCGGTTCCCGTAGAGAATCCCCCGCAAAACCCCTTTGCGGGCAGACCTGTCCTCTTAGCCCGCTTGCCGGGTAAAGAGGCTGATTAGGAAAACAGTTCGGTAAGAGACCAGCACAGCAGCGCCCAGGCAGCGGCCCCGAGGAATATCTCTCCCCAGTGCCAGAGGTAGTCGTCTGCCGGCTTGTACTCGGTCACCGATTTTGCAGCAGTATTTGACAACATCACCAACTCCACAGTATTTCCATCGGCCAGCCGGGCAGGGACTTGAGCGCGCAGCGCAGAATTTTTCTGAAGCGTTTCAGGATTGAGCCGGGCGGTATGATTTGACACTGGGCGGTTGGAGCGATAATGTACCCGCCGTAAGCTGGGGCCATATCTCTGGGCTTTCTACCGGCCGCCAAACCGGCCAAAGGAGTGATTATTGTGAAAATCGGGAAACTGCTTGGTTCAGTGGTATGCGTGGTGATGCTGGCGTCGCTGGGCTACGCCCAGATGCACGAAACGGTGGACTTGGACGCCATTTTCAAGATTAAGGAAGAAGGGCTCAGGAACTCCCAAGTCATGGAGACCATGAGCTACCTGACCGATATTCACGGTCCCCGGCTGACGGGTTCCCCCAATATCCGGGCGGCGGGGGACTGGGCTGCCGCGAAACTCACCGAGTGGGGCATGAAAAATGTCCACCTCGAAACCTGGGAGTTTGGCCGCGGCTGGTCCAACCAGCGCTTTGTAGCTCACGTGACCTCTCCTCAGAGCTACCCGCTCATCGGCGCGCCGCTGGCCTGGACCCCCGGCACCGATGGCCCGGTAAAGGCCGAAACCATCTTTGCGCCCATGGAAGGCGCCAGTAATTTTCGAGCGCTGGCCCAACGGGGTTCGGAAATCCTCGAGAAGTACAAAGAGAAGTATCGCGGGAAACTCAAGGGCAAGGTCGTGCTGGTCTCTCCGTTGCGCGATGTTGAGGCAGCGTGGAAAGCGCCGGCCCGCCGCTTTTCTGATAGTGAGCTGGACGGCATGACCACCCAACCTATGGGCGGCGGGCGTTCACGCTTTGCCGGTCTTCGCGGCCGTATTACCGCATTTCGGGAAAAGGTGCGCGCCTTTTACCTCGAAGAGGGCGTCGCAGCGATTGTTACCATCAGCGGGCGGAACATGGGCATTGTCCGGCCTTCCAGCGGCGGCCCCCGTGAAATAGATAAGCCGGAAGCGCCCACCCAATTCATGCTCAGCGCCGAACAATATGGCCGCATCGTCCGTACCTTGAAAAAGGAAATCCCGGTCACCATGGAAGTGGAGATCGCCAGCACCTTCCACGATGACAACCTGGACTCTTTCAACCTCATCGCGGAAATCCCCGGCACGGATAAAGCCAATGAGGTGGTCATGCTGGGCGCGCACTTTGACTCCTGGCACGCCGGCACTGGGGCCACCGATAACGGCGCCGGATCCGGCGTAATGCTGGAAGCCATCCGGATTCTTAAAGCCACCGGTCTCCCCATGCGCCGCACGGTGCGTCTCGGCCTCTGGACCGGAGAAGAGCAGGGCCTGCTGGGCTCGCGCGCTTATGTGAAAGAGCATTTCGCCGACCGCAGGACCATGGAACTCAAGTCCGGCCACGAGAAGTTTTCCGCCTACTTCAACATCGACAATGGCACCGGGAAGATTCGCGGGGTGTACCTGCAGGGCAACGAAGCCGCTGTGCCGGTTTTTCAGGCGTGGATGAAACCTTTTGAAAACATGGGGCTAACCACGCTGGCCATCCGCAACACCGGCGGCACCGACCACCTTGCTTTTGATGCGGTCGGCCTGCCCGGCTTCCAGTTCATTCAGGACCCGGTCGAGTACGGTTCCCGGACCCACCACACCAGCCAGGACGTGTACGAGCGCCTTCAGGAAGACGACATGAAGCAGATGGCGGTCATCGTGGCGTCGTTTGTTTACCACGCCGCCAACCGCGAGCAGCGCTTCCCCCGCAAGCCGCTGCC
>CBDUYQ010000264.1:0-2534 GCA_965371475.1 uncultured bacterium | reverse complement strand
GATTCTGAGGGCGGTTGCAATGGGTTTTGGTGGGAACAAGAAATTCCCGTAGTGGAGATTCCCTAACTCGCTTGCTTGCAGCAATTTTGCTGTTTTCTCCGAAAACGTAAGGCCGAATTTTCTGTTGTTATTCGGCCAGGACAGCAAGCAGTTTATCGATTTCCCAGTCGCGGTTAAAAATGCTGACGCTGATGCGGAGGGTATTGGCGCGCAGGCTGATGTGGATGTTGCGGCGGCGGAACTCCTCCCAGAGTTTCTGGGTTTGTTCGGGAGTGCGGGCGGCGATGTTGACGAAGGGGCCGCGGCGCGCCGGGTCTTCCGGACTGCAAAGCACCATGCGGTCGCGCGGCAGCCGGTCAACAATCTGTTGCAGGAGCGGGCGGCAGTGCCGCTCAATGTTTGCGGGGCCGATTTTGTGCAACAACGTAAGCGAGGCGAGCGAGGCGGAGAGGTTGATGAAGTTCGAGACTTCGACCACGTCCCAGCGCCGGGCGTCGGGCTGCAACTGCCAGTCGCCATGCGGGAGTTGGTTGAACTTGTCTGCGTCTTTGACGTTGAGCCAGCGGATGTCGCTGACCTTGAGTCGGTCCTGGGCTTCGCGCCGGGCGTAGAAAAACCCCGTGCCGTAGGGCGACCACAACCACTTGTAACCCGCCACCGCCAGGTAGTCGCATTGCAGGTCGTCCACGGTAAAGTCGAGCGCCCCGGCGGCCTGGCTGGCGTCCACTACGAGCGGGATGCCGCGGCGGCGGCACTCGGCGCCGACGGGGCCCAAGTCAATCCGGTTCGAAGTGGTGTACCCGACGTAGCTGGCGGCCACCAGCCGGGTCTTTTCGGTGAGGGCGGCGAGCAGGTCGTCGGCGGAGACAAAGCGCCCGTCGGAGGGTTCGACCTCGATTACCTTGACGCCCTGTTTTTCCAGATTCACCCACGGGAAGAAGTTGGCGGGGAACTCAGCCGCCGGGAGGACGATTTCATCGCCCGGCTTCCAGTCGAGCCCCTTGGCGACGTTGTTGATGCCGTCGCTGGCGCCGTTGGTCAGGGCGATCTCTTCGGGGGCGGCGCCGATCAGTTGCGCGAAAAGCGTCCGCACCTGTTGCGGCAGTTCAAGGTAATACTCCGGCGTCAGCCGCTCGGGGAAGCGCTTGAGGTCAATCGCCTCTTCCGCAGCCTTGGCGGTCACTTGGGGGAAAGGGCCCTGGTAGGCGCAGTCCAGATAGATGCGGCCTTCGGGGAGGTCCCATTCCTTTCGCCAGTCTGTCATGTTTGTACAATCCTCCGGCCCGGCCATGCCCAGCTTGTGGGCAGGGAATACCGTTGTAAAGCGCCATTTTGGACTAACAAGACAGTCCCGGAGAGTTACAACCCCAGCAGCCCCATGAAGAAACCTGAGATTTCCACCATGTCCTTTCCGGTGTATCGGATTGTCCGGCCGTCCACCATCTCCACGCCCGGAAAGTAGCCGGCGATTTCGGCATAATTCTCCCGGGTGAAAGCAATCTCTATTGTGACTGGTGTATCAATTCGCCAGGGTTTGAAGTCCAGCAACCGGGCAAGCGCCGTGCGGGTTTTCTGCCGGATGAGTTCCTGCGCCTTGGTCGGGTGCATCATCCGGGCTACGGTTCCGATGCCTTGCTTTACCACCGCGCCTTCGATGTTTCCCACCAGGGTGCGAGTTTCCTCCACGATTGTCTGGTCGCCGCTGACTAGGATCACGGGCACGCCGAAGTGGCCGGCGATGGCGGCGTTGAAGCCCGCCTCCGGGACGGTCATGCCGTTGAGCTTGAGGTTGTAGATGCGCCCGCCGGACATGGTGTGGGCGAGCGTGGCGTGGCGCTGGCCGTCGCTGGCGTGGTAGCCGATAAAAATGACAGCGTCAAAAGTTTCGTCAATGCCTCCCATCATGCCGAGCTTGCGCGGCCAGGCGCGGATCAGACCCACGCGCGGGTCCAGGTCGTCTGGCAGCAGGCTCTCGCCGTTGCCGTGGGAGTCGCTTACCAGGACCTCGGTGGCTCCTGCTTCGAAGGCCGCCTCGATGGCGGCGTTTGCCTCAGCGGTCATCCACTTGCGCGCCTGGGCATACTCGAACCCGTCGGGGCTGGTTTGGTCCGGGTGGGTAACCACCCCGCCAATGCCTTCCATATCGACGGAAATGTAAACCTTGAGACTATTTGTTTCCTGGGCGCCTGCCACGGGAGCCAGAAGCATGAACAGCACGGGCAACAGCGCAACTACCGGTACCTTTTTCATAATGTCTCTCCCTTTTGCCGGATCTACGGGAACCGAGTTTACTGCCTGGGGGCCTGCCGGAGCAAATCCAAAGCCCCCAAATGGTCTTTTCCGGGGATAGGAGAGAATTAAGCACTCTGGAGCCGTAAATTTTTTGCCCAAAGCTGCCGAAAGAATATAAATGGATGGGCTGGACAACTCCAGAGGGGTGAAAGATAATCAAAGCAGATGAGACCCCCCGAGGGCAACCTGGGTGGGTGAATTGAGGGGAACCGCCCAGAGCGGATTCCGGAGACAGGGAGTGG
>CBDUYQ010000263.1:0-2544 GCA_965371475.1 uncultured bacterium | reverse complement strand
GTGGCGATGGAGCCGGTCTTGCCGATGACGAAGGCTTCCCAGCCGTACAGGTAGCCCCACATCGGTCCGTAGGCACGGCGCAGAAAGGCGTACTCGCCCCCCGCTTCGGGAATGGCGGCGCCCAGTTCGGCGTAGGTCAGCGCGCCCGCCAGCGAAAGCAGCCCGCCGAAAATCCAGAGAAGGAAAACCAGCCCCACCGAATCCACGCTGCGGGCAATGGCGGAAGGGGTCAGGAAGATTCCGGTGCCGATGATGGTTCCGGCTACGATGGAGGTGGCGTCCACCAGCCCCAGCCCGCGGATCAGTTGGGGTTGAGAATTCACTCGGTATCAATCTTCCTGGGCATTACCAGACTTAGACTCCACCCCACCAGAAAAGTTGCCAGCGTGCCAACCAGCACGTACCAGGTCCAGGCCAGTGGAGTAAAAAATTTAACATAGACAATCAGCGCCAGCCCGGCGGCCATGCCGGTGGCGGCAGCGGCGGGAGAGCAGCGCTGCACAAACCGGCCCAGCAGGAAGAGCCCCAGCATCGCTCCATAGGTGAACGAGGCAATCGTGAGTCCGGCTTCGAGCACCGGCCCCCAGTTGCTTGCCAGCAGCGCCAGTCCCACCAGTAACGCGCCCCACACCACGGTCAGCCAGCGCGCGAGCCGCAGCAACTGCTCCTGGCTGGCCTGCTGGCCGAACAACGGCTGGTAGAAGTCCACCACCGTCGAGGCAGAGAGAGAATTGAGCGACGAACTCGCCGTGGACATCGCCGCCGCCAGTACGCCCGCCACCATCAGTCCGCTGACTACCGGCGGCAGGTTATTGACCATAAAGGTAGGGAAGACGCGGTCGGCGGAGGCAAACACCTGGTCCGGGAAGAGCTGAATGTAAAAGGTGTAGAGCGCCGTGCCGATTAGCAGAAACAGCGCAAACTGCACAAAGACGATAAACCCGCTGGCGATCAACGCGCGGCGCCCGTCGCGCAGGTTGCGCGCTGCCAGCACCCGCTGCACCATCAGTTGGTCGGTGCCGTGGCTGGCCAGGGTCAGGAACGTCCCGCCCAGTATCCCCGCCCAGAAGGTGTAGGGCGTGTCCCAGGCGAAGCTGAAGTCCACCGGGATAAGTTTTTCGTAGGCGGTGGCCACCGTGGTGCGGAAGCCGCCGGGAATCTGGTCGAACAGGCTCCAGAGGACCACCGCGCCGCCGCCGAGGTAGATGGTGAACTGGACCACATCGGTCCAGATGACCGCCCGCATCCCGCCGAGAAAGGTATAGACCAGCGTCAGCCCCATCACCACCAGCACGGCGGTCAGCTCCGCCACCTGAGTTTCTTCGCCCGTTACCAGACTGCTGATGCGCGGCAGCACCAGTTGTATGACGATGGCGATGGCCCAGATGCGGACCGCATCGGCCAGCAACCGGGTGACGAGAAACAGGCCAGCCGCCAGCCGTCTTGTAACGCCGCCGAAGCGTTGTTCGATGTAGCCATAGGCGGTGAGTTGGTTGCCTTCGAAGTACTTGGGCAGCAGCAGGGCGCTGATAAGGAAGCGCGCCACGATGTAGCCCAGCACAAGTTGCAGGAAGGTCAGGTTGCCGCCGTAGGCGATGGCCGGAGTGCCGATGATGGTGAGCGTCGAGGTTTCCGTAGCGACAATCGAGAGTGCAATCGCCCACCAGGGGGTGGTGCGTCCGCCGAGGAAGTAGTCGTCGAGGTTGCGCTGGCGGCGGAAATAGACCCCCACCAGCGTCACGCCGGCCAGGTAGGCGATGACAATCAGCAGATCAATTCTTCCGAAGCCCAAAGCGCCCCCGTGCAACAAAGCGTTTGCCTGCGGAGTGTACTGGAAGCCGTGAGGGTGAGCAAGGCTGTTAGGTAAGAAAATATGCGGCAATTAATCTTTGATGCGATAGGCTTCAATCACCATCATTTCGGCCCATGTCTCTCCTCCATCTGTGGACCGTTCCCCTTGCCAGGTAAAGTGGTCTTCGGAGATGTTCAAGAAAGTAATTCGGTGGATTTCGTCCGGTTGGAACTGCGCACTGAAGGTAATGGATTTGTCACTCACCTGAACACCGCCGAGTTCTTCCGGTCCCAGGTCCAGCCAGGTTGCGGTAAGGGCCTCCTGCCATTTCATTATCCAGGCGTTCTTGTCGGTGCTATAGGAGCGGTAGTTTTGGCCCAGAATGACAAGTTCGCCGTCGGGCTTCGTCATGCGAAATTCGTCGGCTATGACGTACCCATCGAGGATATAGCGGCCAACCCAGGTGGCCTGGAAGGGTTGCCACACTCCATCCTCTCCCTTGATTTTTGCATCGCAACGCCATTGACCGATGAGAAAAGCGAATTGTGAAAGTTCCTGCGGCGCATTGGGGTTGGGTTTTCCGTAGTCCTGCTTGTTCGGACTCATGGCTTGTCTGTCCTCCTGCATTGCTTTGTTTGCGCTTTGTGCATACGCAACGCCCGGCAGCAGGAGCGCCACCAGGAACGTTAACGGGAATGCCGAGGCTATCGGGTTTCGCATTGTCCTTGCCCCCCTGCCGGTTTCCTGGCGTT
>CBDUYQ010000262.1:0-2555 GCA_965371475.1 uncultured bacterium | reverse complement strand
GCCGACTGCAACACCGCCAGCCGCTCCTCGGCCAGCCCCGCCCAGAAGACGAACAGGCCAACCACTACCAGCCACGGCAGCTGCATAACCAGTCCGTAGAGCATGAACCCGACGGAGAGCAACTGCCCGACCGAGACGGCGTGCCGGGTGGCTTCCACGTACACCATGCGGCGCACCAGCCAGGCGCGCAGGATGCGGCCCCCGTCGAGCGGATAGGCCGGCAGCAGGTTGAACAGCCCAAGATAGAGGTTCGCCCAGAAGATGCTGGCCAGCAGCCAGTCAACGGAAATGCCGGGATGAAAGAAACGATCGGGTTGGTAGAGGAACAGCAGTCCGCCGAGCCAGATGGCCAGGAAGAAGTTCACCGCAGGACCGGCCAGAGAAATCCAGATTTCCTTCCAGGGGTCGTGCGGCATCTCATCGAGCAGGGCCAGCCCGCCGATGGGTAACAGCGTGATGGAGCGTACCCGGTAGCCGAAGCGTGTACTGATGTAGCTGTGGCCCAACTCGTGCAGCAACACGCAGACGAACACCAGGACAATCAGCAGAACACTGCGGAGGCCGCTCCGCCAGCCGCCGGCCAGTCCGCCGACGGAGAAGAGTAGAACCAGCAGGAAAACGAAGGTGAAGTGGATGCGGATGGCGATGCCGGCGATACTCCCAACTCGAAAAGCCCAGCGCATTTCTCCACCACCTCCAACTTTCTAACTACGAGTAGTATAACGCCGAAGGGGATGCTTGCTGCAAAATTTTGGCACTACAGGCGGACGGCACCCCCGCCGAAGGTATAATGAACATGGGTAAGGAGAGCAGACCATGCCGGGCAAGACAGTCCGTTACGTTTTGTTTTCCCTGCTGGCGCTTGTCTTGATTTTGGCTCTGCCGGGAACCACGGCCAGCGCCCAGTCACTGGGCGAAGCCGCCCGGCGGGCACGTGCCAAAAAGAAATCCGACGGCAAGGTACTCACCAACGAAGACCTGCGCCGGGGGCCCTCCAACCGAAAAGGGGGTTCCGCCCCCGGAGAACTGTCCGACCTAGACGCCACCTCCCTCTCTTTCTTTGCCGCCACGCCCATGCCGGTGGTCCGGGCGATGCTGGAGCTGGCAGCGGTACAGCCGGGCGAAACCGTCTATGACCTGGGTTCGGGCGACGGCCGGATCGTCATTATGGCCGCCGAACACTTTAAGGCCCGCGGCATCGGCGTCGAGATTGAGAAGGGACTGGTCCGAAAAAGCCGGGCGTTGGTGGCGGCCAAGGGACTGGAGGAACAGGTGGAAATCCAGCACGCCGACGCCCTCACCGTTGACGTGAGTTCGGCCGACGTGGTCACTCTCTACCTGCTGCCGGATGGCCTCGAACTGCTGCGCCCCCACCTGGAACAGTCCTTGCGGCCCGGGACCCGAGTGGTTTCCCACCGCAACCCCATAGAAACATGGACGGCGGAGCGGGTGGAAAAATCGGGGGAGTGGCTGCTCTACCTCTACCGCATTCGCTAGCGCGGGGAAGGCGAAACGGGTTTCTTCTCGTGCGTTGCAGTATGGCCGGCCTCGGCCTGACCTTCAAGGGAAGAGACCTTTTTCTTCAGGACTTTAACCTTCTCTTCCGTTTCCCGAATCGCGTTTTCCTGGAATTCGATTGCCTCGGAAAACGTCTGTCGATCGTAACCGTTGGTGGCATTGCGAAGGTCCGCCTCACGCGCCTGCAAGGCGCCCCGGTGTTCCGCCAGGGCCTCCTGTTCGCGGAGGAGTTGCTTACGAGCCTCGGTTAACGCAGCGGCCAGTTCAGTGGAGGACTTGCCACTTTCATCTTCCCGCTGTCCCACCGGCAGGACTTTCCGCCCGGACTTTCGTAAAGAGGAAAAGTCGTCGTTGGTCCAGATTTTCCGTGGGGTGTTGGCCCGCTGCCGCCGGGCCTTGCGGGCGGCCTCAGCCAGGGAAGGCGACTGGCTCCAACCGGCAGCAGTGACCAGGAAAAGGACGACCGCCAGAGCAGGTACTCCTTTTGCCATGAGCCTGTCCTATTCCGGGATTTCCCGGAAGGCGAGCAGCCTGGGCGGAACGCTCTGGGAACCCAGCTTTTGGGCGCAACTGTTGTACTGGAAGCAGATGGCGCCACCAACGGCGGTCTGGACAGTGCCGCCGGCCATAATAGCCCCATAGATGTTGCAGGGGGTAGGCGGGGCGCCGCCGCCGAGCGTGGTTACATTGCCCCGTACAATGATAATCCCGTAGAAGGTAAAACTGCCGTTGAGAACCAGGTTGCCGTCCACCAGCAGGACACCCGCGCCGGAGCAAAAGGCCGTACAGGTCAAATTACCGGGGACGTAGGTGGTAATCTGGTTCACCCCGGTGCCTTGAATTGGGTCGGCAAAGGGGAACCCGCCCAGTTCGGTCCGATTTCCCTGGCAATTGCCGGTGTTACAGTTGCTCATACCCGAAGGGGCGGTCTGCGGGTAGTAGGTTGCCAGGTTGTTGGTCAACACCTGCGCGTCGGGAGACAACAGGTCAATCAACTCTCCAACATCGTAAGGGTTGGTGACATTGGAAGCAATCGC
>CBDUYQ010000261.1:0-2557 GCA_965371475.1 uncultured bacterium | reverse complement strand
GAAATCCTCGCCGTCGTCTGGGTCGCGGGCTTCTTCAACCTCGCCACCCGCATCGCCGACGCCCTCGGCATTGAACTCGACCGCGAACACATCCCCGGCACCCCGGAATACACCGCGATTATGAGTCGAAAGTCCGAAGAATAGGTTTCCCGATTCACCCGATCCAGTCGCCAGTCCGCCGAAGCCTGCCTGCCGCAGGCAGGTATGAACGCATCATGTCCCGCCCCCCGAATGAGTAGCCTGGCCTTTGCGGGGAAACCTTTCTGAAGCAAGTTTTCCCCACACCCCTTCCAAAGACTTTCCCGGCAATACGCCGACCCCATTCATTGGGGTCCGGCGTATTGCTGCAAAAAGTTTTGGGAGAGCGCGAGAACACTTTTTCAAAAGGGTTCTCGCAATAATCAGATTACTCGTTGGCGGGGTTAGGCATGAAGTCTTCGGGTTCCACGCCGAGGGCGTCGGCCATGCGGGTGTAGTAATTAAAGTAGCCGATGATGTGGGTGGCGGTGAGGATTTCCTCGTCGGTCCAGCCATGGGTGCGCAGCCCGTCGATGGTTTTCTGGTTGACGCTGTGCTGCTCGCGGGTGACTTGGACGGCGAAGTCCATCAGCGCGCGGGTTTTCGCGTCGAGGTCCGCCTGGCGGTAGTCTTGCATGACCTGGCTGGCCAGCTTGTCATCGCGCGAGAACGTACGGAGATCCTCCCCGTGCGCTTCGGTTCAATAGAAGCAGTCGAGTTCGCGCGAAACCACCACGGCCAGCATCTCGCGGGTGACGCGCCGCAGCGGACCTTTCTTGACCATGATGGCCTTATAGAGGTTGAGGGAAGCCTCCATCGCCTGCGGGTTCAGTCCCTGGATCCCTATGATGTTGAAGACCCGCCCGGCCCGCGCGGTGGCCTCGTCATAAAGGCGCTTGGTGTCGCCGGTGGCCTCTTCCGGCGTGATGGTTCGGATGAATGGCATCGTCCCTCCCGGTGAAAATCGTCCGGCCCCTATCCTAAACAAAATGCTAAAGAAAATCACGTTTTGACCGTATATATAGACGGGTGGGATTTCACCGGCCGGGGGGATTCCTTTCTTTACAGAACCAGCTTCCCGGCGTATAGTGGTGGGAAATAAAGGGTTGCGCAACATTCCCGAAAGGAGGGAGGCCCGATGTCGCTGTTTTTGATTATCGCCGTTCTTGGTGTGCTGGCCTTTGGAATCGTCATCTACAACAACCTGGTGAGCCTGAGCTTCCGGGCCGACAGTGCTTGGGCGGACATTGACGTCCAACTCAAGCGCCGCTACGACCTCATCCCCAACCTGGTCGAAACCGTCAAAGGCTACGCCACCCACGAGCAGGAAACCCTCGAAAACGTCACCAAGGCCCGCAACACCGCCATGAGCGCTGAAGGGCCGGCCGCCAAGGCCCAGGCCGAAGGCGTCCTGGCCGGCGCCCTGCGGCAGGTCTTCGCGCTGGCGGAAGCTTACCCACAGTTGCGCGCGGTCGAAGGCTTTTCCGACCTGCAAGGGCAGCTCGCCGCCATCGAAGACACCATCCAGAACGCCCGGCGCTATTACAACGCCGTCGTCCGCGACTTCAATACCAAGATCGGGCAGTTCCCCTCGAACATCATCGCTGGTCAGTTCAAGTTTACGCAGCGCGAGTTCTTCGAGCTGGAAGCGCCCGCCGAGCGTCAGGCGCCCAAGGTTGACTTCGAAAAGAAAGAGACCACTTAGCCGCGTCCAGCGCCGCCCGGGTTTCTGCAAAAATCATAGGGGGAGAATCACCATGAAGCGATTGCTGCCGCTATTTTCGCTGGCCGCCCTGCTGGCCCTACTGGTCCCGCCGGTCGCCGGCGCCGCCAAACGCATTGAAATCGAAAGCTTCCACGCCGACATAATCGTCTTCCGCGACGGCGTTATTGAAGTCACGGAAACTATCCGCCCGCGCTTCACCGGCCAGTGGAACGGCCTCTTCCGCACCATTCCGGTGGAGTACCGCTCCAGCACCGGATTCAACTATACGCTGCGGATCAAAATGGAAAGCATAACCGACAGCAACGGCAAACCGTTGCGCTACGAAGTCAGCCGCCAAAAACACCTGCGCAAGTTCAAAATCTGGGTGCCGGGCGCGCGCGACTCGACCCACACCGTTATTCTCCGCTACAAAGTTGCCAACGGCCTGCGCTTCTTCGAGCAGCACGACGAACTCTACTGGAACGTCACCGGCGACGAGTGGCCCTTCCCCATCGAAGCCTCTTCGGCCTCCATCACCCTGCCGCCGGAAGCCGAAGGCCTGCGCGCCACTGCCTTTACCGGCGGATTCGGTTCGAAAGAACAGGCAGCCGACATTACCGTGGAAGGTTACCAGGCGGAGTTCCGCACCCGCCGTAAACTCGGCCTGCGCGAAGGACTCACCATCGCCGTCGCCTGGAACAAGGGCGCTGTCCGCGAACCCACCCTGGCGCAAAAGATCGGCGCGTTTCTCTACAGCAACTGGCCGTTCTTTTTCCCCCTCGGCATCTTCGCTCTGATGTACTGGCTCTGGTACACCCGCGGGCGCGACCCGCG
>CBDUYQ010000260.1:0-2557 GCA_965371475.1 uncultured bacterium | reverse complement strand
TGCGCGACCGCATCGTTGGCCGTGTAAGCCTTCAGAAGATTAAGGACTACGAAAACAACGTTATTGTTGATGTAAACTCGGATATCACCGAAGAGCTGTCCAACGCCATCCAGTCCGCCGGTATCGAACGCGTCAAGATTCGCTCGGTGCTGACCTGTGAGTCGCTCCGCGGCGCCTGCGTCATGTGCTACGGCCGAAACCTGGCCACCGGACGCATGGTGGAACTCGGAGAAGCCGTGGGCGTGATTGCCGCCCAGTCGATTGGCGAGCCCGGCACACAGCTCACCATGCGCACCTTCCACATTGGCGGCACGGCTACCCGCGCCTCGGAACAGTCGAAGCTCGAATCTCGCAACAGCGGTGTAATCAAGTTCAACAACCTTACTACTGTGCGGGCGCAAAGCGGCGACCTGGTGGTGATGAATCGCAACGGTGTGCTGGCCGTGCTGACGATAAAGAACGCGAAAAAGAGCGCTACACCGTAGTTTATGGTGCGCACCTGAAGGTCGAAGACGGCCAGTCCATCCAGATGGGCGGCCTCATGGCAGAGTGGGACCCCTACACCTTTGCCATTCTCACGGAAACCGGCGGCACGGTGAAGTACAAGGACCTTACCCTCGGCGAGATGCTGGAAGACCAGGTGGATGAAGTCACCGGCCTGGCCCAGCGCGTCGTCAAAATTCCCACCGGCGACGAAAAGCACCAGCCCGCCGTCCATATCCTGGAGAAGGGCAAGACCAAAAAGAAATACCTGATGCCTTCCCGCGCTCACCTGATGGTCGAAGAAGGCGACGAGGTTGCCCCCGGCGATGTGCTGGCCAAAATCCCGCGCGAAACTACCAAGACCAAGGACATCACCGGCGGTCTGCCGCGCGTCGTCGAACTCTTTGAGGCCCGCAAGCCCAAGCAGTATGCCATCATGAGCGAAATCGTCGGCGTGGTGGAGTATGGCGAAATCTCCCGCGGCCTCCGCAAGATTCACGTCAAGGCCGAGGACGGGACGGAAAAGGAATACTCCCTGCCGCGCGGCACCCACATCAGCGTGCAGGAAGGCGAGACGGTGAAGGCGGGCGAACCGTTGATGGACGGCCCGCTCAACCCGCACGACCTGCTGGCCGTGCTCGGCGAAAAGTTCACCCAGGGTTACCTCGTCAACGCCATCCAGGAGGTGTACCGCCTGCAGGGCGTGACCGTCAACGACAAGCACATCGAAGTCATCGTCCGGCAGATGATGCGCTGGGTCAAAATCGAAGACCCCGGCGACACCGACTTCCTGCTGGAAGAGCAGGTGGAGCGGTTCCGCTTCCGCCAGGAAAACGAGCGCGTCCGCGAGAAGAAAGGCAAGGCGGCGGTGGGCCGTCCCTTGCTGCTGGGCATCACCAAGGCCTCGCTCTCGACCGACTCGTTCATCTCGGCGGCGTCGTTCCAGGAGACCACCCGTGTGCTCACCGAAGCCGCCATCAGCGGCAAGGTGGACTACCTGCGCGGCCTCAAGGAAAACGTCATCATGGGCCGTCTCATCCCGGCGGGCACGGGTTTGAGTTACTATCGCAAGATCACCATTGGCACCGAAATGCCGACAGAGGAGGAGCTGGCCGCGGCTGCGCCTCCGCCGGTGGTGGACGAAGCGCAAGAAGCGCTCACCGATGAGGAGGCCGCCGCCCTCGAATACCTGCGCGGCGGTAAAGAAGAACCCCCGGCCAGCGAAAAACCCGCCGAGGCAGAAGTCTAATCGGGCGGGAGAGAGGAAACGGAAAAGTTCTTGTAAGGAGCGAAGAGAGATACTGTGAAAGCTGGCATCCATCCCGACTACCACGAAGTCAAAGTCCATTGCGCCTGCGGCAACGAGTTCATGACCCGTTCGACTGCCAAGGGCGAAGAAATCCGCCTGGAAATCTGTTCCAACTGCCACCCGTACTTCACCGGCAAGATGAAGCTGGTCGATACCGCTGGCCGCGTCGAGCGTTTCCAGAAGAAGTACGCCGCCACCCGTGCCGCTCAGGCCGAAGCCGCCGCCGCGGCGGAAGCCAAGAAAAGGAAGCGCCGGTAACCCGTTCGCTCTGCCGGTGTCCGGTTTGCCGTCAGAGCCCGAATCCGTTCATGGTATAGTGTTTTCCTGCGTGGGCCCCCGCACGGGGCAGGTGAGGGTGGAGTTCAATCTAACCTCGGGGTTTTTTAGATGGTAGAGACGGCAGCGCCCCGCGTTACCCTGCGCAACTACTTCTCCCGGCCCTATGATTCCGCCATCGCCGCGGCGCGCACCTGTTACTCCTCCAGCCTCGTAACCCCCGGTCAGGTGACCGAGAAGCAGCGCACCTTGATTGGCGCCGCCACCTTCGAGGCTGGCCACCACACCGTTTATCAGCACGCCACGTTTGAGTTCGGGCTGGAGAACATCAGCCGGCAATTTGTCTGGAGCTTCCTCCACAGCCACCCGTTCTACAACTCCGAGCAGCAGTCGCAGCGCTACGTCCGCATGGACCGCGTCTGCGCCTTCGTCCCGCCGCTCGCAGGGGAGGCCCGCAAAGTTTACGAGCGGGCGGTCGAGCGCGCCTGG
>CBDUYQ010000259.1:0-2559 GCA_965371475.1 uncultured bacterium | reverse complement strand
GCAGCATGAGGAACTCCTCTACCCCAGCCGCGTAAAATATACCGCAAGTGACGAACCATTGTAAGGGGGAAAATACAAGAGTTGAACAGTAGTGTAAGTGTATGTAAAAAAACAACATACAGGCTAGTGGAGATTTTTTGATGGACTACCTTTGGTTGTAGAAACGAAAAAATCCTAAATTAAGTAATTACTGTTCCTGCATATTCTGTTTTTGGGATTCCCGCAGGCGTCCCCGTTTTCGATAATGCTTGGCAGGGAGGATATCCTCATGGCTACTTTGCCGTTGCGCGGGAAAAATCTGGGCTGTACTGAAAATCGGTAGTATAGTAAATGCAGGGGAGAAAGTTCGGCCATTGCAGGAACTTTCCGAGGTTTTGTTCGTAATAATACACAGGGGGGAGCACAAGTTTCAGGAAGGAGTTTGTTCGATGACGCTCAAGCGTTCTCATAAAATTGCCCTTGGAGTGGTCGCCGCGCTTGCGGTGATTATTGCAGTCTCGGTTTACCTTCAGCAGAAGCGCGCCGGAGTGACCGCTGTCCAGGCCGGCGCGGTCAACCGCCAGGAGCTGGTTTCCACTGTCACCGCTTCGGGAGAAATCCGCCCCCGCAAGTACGTCAACATTAACTCGCAGGCGTTCGGCAAAATCGTCAAAATCAATGTGGTCGAGGGCGAGAAGGTCCGTAAGGGGCAGGTCCTTCTGCGGCAGGAGGCCATTCAGCCCGGCGCCAACCTGGAAGGGACGAGGGCTCTGGTACAGGCTTCTGTGGCCACCGTGCAGGCTTCCAAAGCCGCGGAGAAAACCTCGCACGCCGAGCTTGAACGCTCCCGGGCAGACTTCCGGCGCGTCACTCTCGATTATGAACGCTCCCAGGGACTCCACACCGAGCAGTTAATCTCGCAGCAGCAGTTCGAGACCAGCAAGGCCGCCTTCGAGACCGCCAAGGCATCTGTGGCTTTGTCGGACGCCCGCGTCGGGCAGGCCGCCGCCGACCTCAACCGCGCCCGCTCCAACCTGGTGCAGGCCCGCGCCAACCTGAAGCGCGTCGCCGACGATCTCCAGAAGACCATCTATACCTCCCCCATCAACGGCGTCGTCACCAACCTGCCGGTCGAAGTCGGCGAGCAGATGGTCACCGGCGTCCAGAACACTCCCGGCAGCTTTCTGCTGACTGTGGCGGATATGTCCGAAGTCACCGCCGAGGTCAAAGTCGATGAGACGGATATCGTCCACCTGGAACTCGACCAGGTCGTCAAGGTCAGCATCGACGCTTACCCCGACCAGGACTTTGCCGGGCACGTTACCGAAATCGGCACTACCGCCATTATCCGTTCCACCGGACAGAGCACCGCCCAGCTCCAGACCGGCACGCAGGAGGCCAAGGACTTCAAGGTGGTCGTAACACTTGACAACCCGCCGGCGGGCATCCGGCCCGGCCTTTCCACCACTGCCCGGATTACCACCGCCACCCGCGAGGACGCCCTGGCGATTCCCATCCAGGCTTTGACCATCCGCCGCCAGTCGGACATTGACGCCGCCGAGCGCCGCGCCGCCGGCGAGGAAGTAGCCGAAGCCGCCGGCTTGATCGCCAGCGGGCCGGGGAACAAAGACGAGGTCCAGGGCGTATTTATAGTCGAGGACGGCGTAGCCAAATTCCGCCCTGTCGAAACCGGCATCACCGGCGTGACCAACATTGAGGTAGTTTCCGGGTTGGAGGCGGGCGAGCAGATTGTCACCGGCAGCTACAGTGTGCTGCGCGAGTTGAAGCACCTGGCCAACGTCAAGATCGAGAAGCCGGGGGCAGGGAAGAAGTAGTTCAGCATGGCCCTCGGAAACAACATCATCAAGACCGAAGACCTGCGCAAGACCTACGAGATGGGCGAGGCCAACGTGGTGCTGGCGTTGCGCGGCGTCGATTTGGAAATTCCCCGCGGCGAGTACATCGCCATCATGGGGCCTTCCGGCTCGGGCAAGTCCACCCTGATGAATCTCATTGGCTGCCTCGATACCCCCTCCGAAGGCAAGTACTGGCTCAACGACCAGCTGGTCAGCGATCTCGACGACGATGAACTCGCCCACATCCGCAACAAGGAGATCGGGTTCGTCTTCCAGACCTTCAACCTGCTGCCCCGCGCCACCGCGCTCCACAACGTCGAATTGCCGCTCATCTATAACGGCACCCCGCCGGAAGCCCGCCGCGAGCGCGCTATCGAGGCTATGCGGATTGTCGATATGGAAGACCGCATGCACCACAAGCCCAACGAACTCTCCGGCGGGCAGCGTCAGCGCGTAGCCATCGCCCGCGCGCTGGTCAACAAGCCCTCCATCATCCTCGCCGACGAGCCCACCGGCAACCTCGACTCCCAGACCTCGGCCGACATCATGACGGTCTTCGACCAACTGGTCCAGCAGGGCAACACCATCGTCTTGGTTACCCACGAAGCCGACATCTGCAAACACGCCGAGCGTGTCATTCATATCCGCGACGGCATGGTCGAATCCGACGAACGCAACAGATAACCCCGGCTAACAAACTTATTCCTTACAGGGGCTTTAGCCC
>CBDUYQ010000258.1:0-2563 GCA_965371475.1 uncultured bacterium | reverse complement strand
CACCATCAACTGCGCAACGCCGAGGCGCTGGAGCGCGCCGGGGCGGCCCGCTTGATTGAGCAGGCCCAGGCAACCGGCGAGCGCCTGGCGACGGAAATTATCAGCTTACTCCACCAGCCGCAGCAGATGGAAAAGATGGCGGCGAAGGCGCGCGGGCTGGCTGTGCCGGATGCCGCGGACAGGATTGTCGATTTGTTGGAGAGCGTGGCCCAATGACCTCGGCCAAACTCAACTATCCGCCGCGTGAGCGCATCCACTTTGTCGGCATCGGCGGGACCGGGATGAGCGGCATCGCCGAGGTGCTGCTGAACCTGGGCTACGTCATTTCCGGCTCCGACCTGAACCGTTCCAACGTGACGGAAAGATTGCTACAGCTGGGCGCAAGGGTTGCGCTGGGACATGATGCACGGAACCTGGGCGAGGCTCAGGTGGTAGTGGTGTCCACCGCCGTGAGTGAGGACAACGTGGAGGTAGTGGAAGCGCATCGCCGCAGCCTTCCGGTCATCCCGCGGGCGGAGATGCTGGCCGAGTTGATGCGGCTCAAGTACGGCGTGGCGGTCGCCGGGTCACATGGCAAGACCACCACGACATCATTGATTTCCGCCATGCTCGCCGGCGCCGGGCTCGACCCGACCTTCGTGGTCGGCGGGCGGGTCAACCAGGCCGGCGCCAACGCCCGGCTAGGAAAGGGTGAGTTGATTGTGGTGGAAGCCGATGAGAGCGACGGGAGTTTCCTGATGCTCTCGCCGGTGATTGCCGTGGTTACTAACATCGACTACGAGCACATGGACCACTACCGGGATTTCGAAGAGTTGAAGGAGGCCTTCGTGACATTTGTGAACAAAATTCCTTTTTACGGCGCGGCCATCCTTTGTATTGATGACGAAAATGTCCGGAGTATCCTGCCGCGCATCCACCGCCGGGTCATCACCTATTCGACGGAGTCCGAGGCCGACTTCAGGGCGACAGACATCGAGTGCAAAGGTTGGGGATGTGAGTTTACCGCGCGTGCCGGGTCAGAAGAGTTAGGGCGGGTTAAGGTTCCACTAGCCGGTCTGCACCATGTGAAGAACGCTCTGGCCGCCATCGCGGTCGCGGGGGAATTAAACGCTGATTTGGGCGCAGCGTTGGAAGCCTTAGAGGGATTCGGCGGTGTCGGCCGCCGGTTCGAGGTCAAAGCCAAGGCGGGCGGTGTGACACTGGTGGATGACTATGGTCACCACCCGGTAGAGATTCGAGCGACTTTGGAAGCAGCCTCCCACTGCGGGTTTGAGCGGCTGGTGGTTCTCTTTCAACCTCATCGTTATACCCGCACGCAGCACTGCTGGAACGAGTTCCTGACCTGTTTTGCCGGGGTGGATGTGCTGCACATGGTTGATATCTACCCCGCCAGCGAAGAACCCATACAGGGCGTGACAGGCGAATCACTGGCCGCAGCCATTCACAAGCACGGGCATGTCCGTGTGGAGTTTCATGCGGAGATGAAAGATGCGGTGGAGGCAGTGCTGGGCGGGTTACGGTTCGGTGACGGATTGCTGACGATTGGCGCGGGCAGCGTAGCCAAAGCGGCAGAGGAAATCGCTGAACGCTTGCCGGCTGCCATGGGAGTGACCAATGCGGGTTGAAAACTCCAAACTTCACGCTGCCTTCCGTGAGTGGGACGTGGAAGTCCGTTCCGACCAGGCATTGGCGGACTGGACCTCGCTTGCCGTGGGAGGACGGACCGACATTTTACTGGTACGCAATCCTGATTGCCTGCCGGAACTGGCGGAGGCATTGCAGGCCGAAGGTCTCGTCTGGCGACTGCTCGGCGGAGGGAGCAACCTGTTGGTCCGGGAAGGGGAGTTGCCGTGGGTAGCGGTGCACTTGGCTGGGCGGGCTGCGGTACCTGTGGTGAAGGGCACGCGTGTGGCTGTCCGGGCGGCGGCCGATTTGGGCCGCACCGTGACATCTCTTGCGCGGCAGGACCTGGGCGGGATGGAAGGTTTGATTGGCGTGCCGGGTTCGGTGGGCGGGGCGTTGAGGATGAACGCGGGAGCATACGGCATGGAGATTGGGCAGTACGTCCAAAATGTCACGGTCTATCGCGGCGCTACCAACTCCATCGAGGTCATTCCGGCGAGCGAAGCGGGGTTCGCGTATCGCAACAGCGCCTTTGCCAGCGGCGACATTCTGCTGGCGGCGGAGCTGGAATTGCTGGAGCGTCCCTTCGACGACATCCGCGCCCAGATTAAAACATTCAATCACAAGCGGCGCACCTCGCAGCCTGTCAACGAGAAAAGCGCCGGGTGCATCTTCAAGAATCCCCCCGGAGCTTCCACCGGCAAGATGATTGACGAACTGGGGCTGAAAGGATTTCGCCGGGGCGGCGCGGTTGTTTCGGAGCGTCACGCCAATTTTTTCGTCAACCGGTTCCAGGCGACGGCGGATGACCTGTTCGCTCTTATCGATACGGTCAAGGAGCGCGTTCGGGAGACTTTCGGATATGAACTGGAAGAGGAGGTAGTTGTCTGGGCCGACTGAGCAGGCCCGCAGGGTGAAAGATGGCTGAGAAGAAAAAAAC
>CBDUYQ010000257.1:0-2568 GCA_965371475.1 uncultured bacterium | reverse complement strand
CCCTGCCCAGGATGATTGCTGGCTGGAAATCGGCCCCGGACACGGCGAACTTACGTCGCTACTAGCCCCCCAGGTGAAGCAGGTGGTTGCGGTAGAGCGCGACAAGAAACTGGCGGGAGAGTTGACCGCTACGCTCCAGAACCACGGCAATTGCTCCGTCGTCCAGAGTGACATACTGAAGGTCTCTCTGGCCGAATTGGCCCGGCAACATGGCGTCAACCGGTGGCGGGTCTATGGCAGCCTGCCCTACTACATCACTTCGCCCATCCTGCACCTGTTCTTTGACTCCCTGGAGCACATCGCCGACGCGCAAATCATCATCCAGAAAGAAGTTGCCGAACGCCTGGTGGCCCAACCCGGCTCACGCGACTTCGGCTACCTCTCCGTGGCCACGCAATACTTCACCCGGCCGGCGATTGCGTTCACGATTTCCTGCGGAGCCTTTCGGCCCCAGCCCAAGGTAGAATCTGCCCTGGTAGAACTCCTGCCCCGTACAGACATCCCGCCGGAGGACCCGAAGGACTTCCTGAAGTTTGTCCAGACCTGCTTTCGTCACAAGCGCAAGACACTGGTCAATAACCTGGCCGGACTCTACCCGGCGGAAACCTTGCAAAGTGTACTGGCAGATTTGGCGCTCGACCCCCGTTGCCGCGCCGAGCAGATCAGCCTGAAGCAGTTTGCCGAACTCTTCCGCCGCCTGCCGCGCGCTCCGGTTGTAGCCTCTTGAACGCCTGTGGTAGCATCCGCCGATTGCCGGAAAAGTTGACCAAAAACTAGCATGTCGCTCATCCAAGTCATCCTTCTCGCCATCGTTCAGGGCATCACCGAGTTCCTCCCCATTAGCTCCACCGCCCACCTGATTCTCGTCCCATGGTTGTTCGGGTGGGAGGACCAGGGCCTCACCTTCGATGTCGCGCTCCATGCCGGGACCCTGCTGGCCGTATTGGTTTATTTTGCCCGCACCTGGTGGGAGATGCTTCGCGATACCTGCCGGAGCGTTTTGAAAACCTCCCCGGCGGCTAACCCGGCAAACTTCCGGCTGCTGTTGATTCTGGCTCTCGCCACCATCCCCGGCGGGCTGGCCGGGCTCTTTCTGGAAAGCTATGCCGAAAACCTCTTCCGCAGCCCGCTGCTGATTGCCGGGCAGTTGATACTGATTTCCCTGGTGATGTGGGCAGCCGACCGCAGGCTCCCCGACGGCAAGGAAGTCCGGCAAACCAGTTTCGTTGACGGCATGGTCATCGGGCTGGCGCAGGCGGTGGCCATCATTCCCGGGACCTCACGCGCCGGAATCACCATTTCAGCGGGGCTGTTCCGTGGATTGACCCGCGAGTCCGCCGCCCGCTTCTCTTTTCTGCTCTCTACCCCCATCATCGCCGGCGCCACCCTCAAGAAAACCTACGACGTATGGCAGACGGGCTTCCCCCCGGGAGCCACCCCCGGAGACTATATTCTCGGATTTCTGATTTCCGCCGTAGTAGGGTACGCCGCTATCACCTTCCTGCTCCATTATTTACAGGCCCGCACCCTGAAAATATTTGTTGCATATCGCATGGTACTTGGCGTTATAATAGTAGCCATAGAAGCAATCCGCATATACGGCTAGCGCCAACCCGCCCAGGCGGGTAGCCGGTGAAGATTTAAGAAACGTTCTTGTTGCGGGGTGCAGGTTTGCCTGCGCTCCGTATTTCTTTGGGGCGTCTGCGAAGCACAACAAAGGAGACAAGAACCTGATGAACCTGCTGAAACCGGGAACGCATAAACGCCTGAACGAGCTGATCGGATTTCTATGGGTAGTGGCGGCGGTGCTGCTCTGCCTGAGCCTGCTGAGCTACTCGCCGCAGGACCCCTCCATGAATACCGCCGGAATCGTCCGCACCGCTACGGCTAACGGCCCGACGGAGAACTGGGTCGGCGTAGCCGGATCGTATCTGGCCGACCTGCTGTTTCAAGCCCTCGGGTTCGGCGCCTTCCTGCTCCCGGCAGCGTTTGCGCTGTTGGGCTGGCAATGGCTGCGGGGCCGGGCGTTTGAGTCACCCCGGCAGAAGATGGCAGGTGTTTTTCTGGTTCTTTTCGCCGCGACCGCCTTCATGGGTTTGGTTCAGAACTTTCCCTCCGCCCACGGAGTGTTCCCACCGGGCGGACTGGCAGGCGTTCTACTGGCCACCGGATTGGTCAAAGTAGTAAATGTCCCCGGCGCGTTCGTGCTCACGATTGCATCCCTGGTTACGGGAACCTTTCTGGCCACGCCGTTTACGTTTTCCGGCGGGATGGAATGGGCGCGGGAGAAGATGCCTTCGGGCGAGAGCTTCCGCTTCCAACTTCCCCGGATTTCCTTCAAGCTACGCCTGCCCGCTTTTGGTCCCATGCTAAAACCGGCAGACAGAGCGAACGTTCCGGCCCGGCCCCGCATTGTCGGCAAAAATCCTGTCGAGACTCCTGCCACCCCGCGCTGGAGGACTCCCGAAGCAGAGACTGTCTCCCCATCGACCCGGCAGGCTCCTGCCGCAACTGCTGCCCCACCCAAGAGTGTTATCAAACCGCTACCCTCTCCCAAGAAGACCGAGT
>CBDUYQ010000256.1:0-2578 GCA_965371475.1 uncultured bacterium | reverse complement strand
ACTTTATCTACGAGCAGTTGCAGCTTCCCTGGGGAAAGAGAAAGATTCCCACCGCCCAGCTCATGCGCGACGAAGCGCTCGCGGCCTTTGTCGAGTGGGAAAAGAAGACCGACAAGATTACGTATTGATCGAAAGAGCAGCGCAGCAATTTCCCGGAGCGCGTAAATGCGGCAACCACTGCTGGGGCAGTCCGTGCCCCGCAAGGAAGGCAGGCAGAAGGTCACGGGACAGGCCTGCTACGTTGACGATTTTTCTCTCCCCGGCATGATCTACGGCGTCACCGTTCGCAGCCAATGCGCGCGCGGCCGCATCCGGAAAATTTCCTTTGAGGGGGATCTCCCCTGGGACGACATCACCGTCGTCACCGCCAAAGACATCCCCGGCAAAAACTTCGTCTCATTGATTCTGGAGGACCAGCCCTGTCTGGCCGACGGCGGTATCAACCATCCAGAAGAACCCGTCCTCCTGCTGGCGCACCCTGACCGTTACCTGCTCGAAGAGGCCCGGCGCAACGTAAAGATAGAGGTGGACCCGCTCCCGGCAGTCTTTTCTCTGGAGGATTCTTTAGACAAAAAAGAGATCATCTGGGGCGAGGACAACCTGCTGAAAACCATCCACCTGGACAAAGGGGACATTGATTCGGTCTGGGAGCAGGCGGACTTCATCGTCGAAGGCGAGTACCGCACCGGGGCGCAGGAGCAGCTCTACATTGAACCCAACGGCATGGTGGCCACTGCCGGCCCGGAGAAAGGCGTAACCGTCTGGGGCTCGATGCAGTGCCCCTACTACGTACACAAAGCCCTGATGCCCCTTTTCGGTTTGCCGGAGGACAAAGTCCGCGTTATCCAGATGGAAACCGGCGGCGGCTTCGGCGGCAAAGAGGAATACCCTTCGATGATTGCCGGGCACGCCGCCCTGCTGGCCTGGAAAACCGGCCAGCCGGTGAAGCTCATCTACGACCGCGCGGAAGATATGGCCGCCACCACCAAACGGCACCCCTCCCGCACCCGGCACCGCACCGCCGTCAGCAAAGACGGAAAGCTGCTGGGTATGGAAATCGACTTCGTGCTCGACGGCGGAGCTTATGCCACGCTGTCCGCCGTGGTGCTCTCGCGTGGGACCATCCACGCCGCCGGGCCCTACTACTGTCCCCATGTTCGCATTCGCAGCCGGGCGGTGGCTACCAATACGGCTCCTTACGGCGCATTTCGCGGCTTCGGCGCGCCGCAGAGCACCTTTGCTTTGGAACGCCACCTGAACAAAGTTGCGAAGGCCGTCGGTCTGACGCCGGAAGAGCTGCGCCGCCGCAACTTTCTGAAGACCGGAGACGCAACCGCCACCGGACAGGTGATCCGCGACCGCATGGACATGAGCCGCCTGCTGGAGCGGGCCTTCGAATTGACCGGCTACAACGAAAAGATCAAACGCCACACTCGGGAAAATAAAACCAGCCGCACCTGGAAAGGAATCGGTTTTGCCACCTTTATGCACGGCGCAGGTTTTACCGGCTCGGGAGAGGAGCATTTGGCCTCTGTGGTTGGCGTGGAGGCTACGAAGGAAGGACGCGTGCGGGTGCTGGTTGCCAGTACGGAAATCGGACAGGGGACCAACACCATCCTTTCGCAGATTGCCGCCGACACTCTCGGGTTGGACTACGGCCAAATAGAAATTGCTCAGCCCGATACCGCCGCCGTGCCTGACAGCGGCCCTACCGTGGCTTCGCGCACCTGCATGGTTGTCGGCAAGCTGGTGGAGTCGGCCGCCCTCGGTTTGCAACAGACCTTGCTGGGGAGTGGCCTGTTGCATGAGGGTTATTCACAAAAAGAGTTTTCGGAAGCCTGTCACGCCTACATCCACAAGCACGGCCCGCTCAAGTCGCTCAGCCAGTACCAGCCTCCGCCCGACATCCACTGGGACGAAGAAAACTACCGCGGCGACGCCTACGCCGCCTATGCCTGGGCGGTCTATGTTGCCGAAGTGACAGTGGACACTCTCACCTGCGAAGTCCGGGTGGACAACTTCCTTGCCTTGCAGGACGCCGGGAAGATTATCCATCCTGTGCTGGCCGCCGGGCAGATTGAAGGCGGCGTGGCGCAGGGCATCGGCCATGCGCTTTATGAACAGGTGGTGCTCGAAAACGGTCGCATGATCAACAACCAGCTCACCAACTACATCATTCCCACGGCCATGGATACGCCTCCCATTCGGGTGGTGTTTGAAGAGAGCCCGTCCGATGCCGGCCCCAGGGGAATCGGCGAGCTTCCGCTCGATGGGACTGCGGTGGCCATCGTGAATGCCATTGAGCAGGCCTCCGGCTGCTCCATCAACCAGATTCCCGTGCTGCCGGAATTACTCATGGAAACGCTTGAGGCTGCCCGTGTCTGACACCGTGCAAAGAATTTCTGTGACCTGCCGGATCAACGGAAAAGAAAAGACGCTCCGCGCCTATCCCATGGCCCGGCTTTTGGATGTCCTGCGGGAAGAGTGCGGCCTGACCGGAACCAAGGAAGGTTGCGGCGAAGGGGAGTGCGGCGCCTGCTCGGTGCTGCTCAACGGCGAGCTGGTCAACAGTTGCCTC
>CBDUYQ010000255.1:0-2598 GCA_965371475.1 uncultured bacterium | reverse complement strand
GGAAATCTGCAAGACCTGTGAAAATATCCCTGTAAGATTTCGGCGCAGTTCGCGGAGCCAAAGGCCCCGCTGGAACAATTTTTTTAATGCCGGAAGTGGCGGACGCCGGTGAGCACCATGGCGAGGCCGAGCCGGTCGGCGGTTTCGATAACCTCCGGGTCGCGCTTGGAACCGCCGGGCTGAATCACCGCCGTAACGCCCGCTTTGGCGGCCTCCTCTACGCCGTCGGGGAACGGAAAGAAGGCGTCGGAGGCCATCACTGCCCCTTCCACCGGCAGCACCGCCTTCTGCGCGGCCAGCTTCACCGAGTCCACCCGGCTCATCTGCCCCGCGCCCACGCCCACGGTCTGCCCGGCGCGGGCAAAAACGATGGCGTTGGACTTCACATGCTTGACCACGCGCCAGGCGAACTGCAACGCCTGCATCTCCTCCGCCGAGGGCGCGCGCTGGGTGACGGTTTTAAGCTGCGCGGGGTCAAGTTCGCCGCGATCATTATCCTGCGCCAGCACCCCGCCGGCAATCGAACGCAGACGCATGCTGTAACCTTCCTGCCCGTTGACTTCGAGCAGGCGGAGGTTCTTCTTTTTGGCGAAGAGTTCGCGGGCGCCCTCGTCGTAGCCGGGCGCGGCGATGGCTTCGATAAAGTTTTTTCCAATGGCCTCGGCCGTAGCCTTTGTGACTGTCTGACTGAAGCCCAGCACCGACCCGAAGGCAGAAACCGGGTCGCAGGCCAGCCCCCGCTCATAGGCTTCGTGCTGCGTGGAGCCCGTCCCAACGCCGCAGGGGTTGGTGTGCTTAATGATGACCGCTACCGGCTCGGTGAACTCGCAGGCCAAACTCCAAGCGGCGTCAAGGTCGATAAGGTTGTTGTAGCTGAGTTCCTTGCCCTGCAACTGCTTCGCGCCCGCTATACCCCACCCGCCCTCGTCGGCGTAGAGCGCGGCGCGCTGGTGCGGGTTCTCTCCGTAACGCAGGTCGGCGGCCTTGCGCCGGCTCTGGGTAAGCACGATGGGAAAACCGGCGCCGGGCAAGCGGACCAGGCGGCCTTCCTGCACCTGTACCTGTTCCAGCGTGGAAGCGATGGCGGCGTTGTAGTTGGCGGTGAGTTGGAAAACTTTGCGGGTGAGGTCGAGCCGGGTGGCGAGCGACAACTCGCCGCTGGCGCGCAACTCCTCGGTGACCTTCGGGTAGTCCGCGGGCGAGACCACCACGCCCACCGACTCGAAGTTCTTGGCCGCCGAACGGATCATCGTCGGCCCGCCGATGTCTATCTGCTCGATTAACTCCTCCGGCGCGGCGTCGGGGTTGGCGGCGGTCTGCGCAAAGGGATAGAGGTTCACCACCACCAGCCCGATGGGTTTAATGCCCTCGGCTTGAATCGCCTCCATGTGCTCGGGGTTGCCGGTCTGGGCCAGCAGCCCTCCGTGGATCTTCGGGTGCAGGGTCTTGACGCGGCCGTCGAGCATTTCCGGGAAGCCGGTGACCTCGCTTACATCGGTGACGGCGATTTTGTTTTCGCGCAGCAGGCGGGCGGTGCCGCCGGTGGAGAGGATTTCGATGTTCAGTTCGGAAAGGACACGGGCAAGATCCACTATCCCGGTCTTGTCATAGACGCTCAGCAGCGCTCTGGTAATTTTCGCCACCCAATTTTCTCCTTCCCGGAAACCCCGGCGGAATAATAGCAGGACATACAGCAACGCGCCACGACTAGCTTGTCATCCCGAGTCCGCCACGGCGGACGAGGGATCTGCTTTTTGTTGTGGTGCTCCGTCCCTTCGGACTCCGCACCGGCCTGCGGCAGCACGGATAGGGTTCGCGGAATGCGCGTAAATGTCAGGGCTGAAGCCCAGACCTACAAGGAAAAAACCGGCGGAAAACTACCCGCCTTTAACTTTGAGCTGGACGCGGCCGTCTTTCACGCCGACGGTGTACTCGACCTGGTCCACGCCCATCTTCTTCTTGAGCTGTTCGGTTTTCTTCTGGACGAACTTCTGGAACTGTTCGTAGTTGACGTCGGAGCGTTCGCCGGCTTTCCGCTTCGAGTCCATCATGGCCTTGTAGAGTTCCTGCACGGCCTCGCCGTCGCGGCTGGGGTCGCCGACGCGGACCTGGACGGCCCCGTCCTTGTTGGTCCGGCGGTACTGGTCGCCGTGGAGGTAGCGTTCGTGCTCCTCTTCGGCATCGCTCAGGCGCTTCTGATCAAGTTCGCGCGCGACCTTGCTGTAGCCGAAAGCGGAACGGCCGGATTCGACTGCGGTGGAACGCCGCCGCCAGACTTCGCTGTACTTGGCGTAGCGCTGGGAGAGGTTGTTGAGGCGGAAGCGGTCGCCGTACTTCATCCGGCGCATGTCGGCGTTCATCCGCTTGATGGCCTTGTTGACGCGCCAGTCGGTTTCGGTGGGGGGGCGTTTGCGGCCTCCGGCGAAGAAGCTGTCGTACTCAATCTGAAGCTGGCGCAGGTCCTTTTCCAGTTTGTTGAGCGCCTCTTCGGCTTCTGTCATCTTCCCCATTGCCACGGCTGACTCCTCTGACCCTCTGGACTTGCCCTTCCCTACCCGTACTCTAAGACTTCGGCAGGGGCGGGGTCAACCGTAAATC
>CBDUYQ010000254.1:0-2598 GCA_965371475.1 uncultured bacterium | reverse complement strand
CTGGCGCTGGTGCCCATCGAAGGGCGCATTGTCATCGGCGAAGGCGAGCGCGACGAAGCTCCCATGCTCTATATCGGCGAAGAGGTCGGACGGTTGCCCGACGGCGACGAAGAGTTCCCGGCCGTCGATATTGCCGTGGACCCGCTCGAAGGCACCAACCTTTGCGCCACCGGACTCCCCAACGCCATTGCCGTTATCGCCGCCAGCGAACGCGGCGGCCTGCTGCACGCGCCGGACATCTATATGGACAAGCTGGTGGTCGGTCCCAGTTGCAGAGGCGCGGTTGAACTTGATGCCCCGGTCAAGGACAACCTCAAAGCCATTGCCAAGCGGCTCGAACGTAAAGTAGAAGATCTCGTTATCGTTGTGCTCGACCGCCCCCGCCACGAGCAGCTCATCAAGGACCTGCGCGAAGCCGGCTGCCGCATCCGGCTCATCTCCGACGGCGATGTTGCCCCGGCGATTGCCTCGGCGGTCATCGGCGCGGGCGTGCATGCCGTGATGGGTATCGGGGCCGCACCCGAAGGTGTGCTGGCGGCGGCGGCCATCCGCTGCCTGGGCGGCGAGATGCAGGGAAGGTTGGTAACCATCAAAGACGGCGACATCGAGCGCATGGAAAAGATGGGCATCAAAGACCCCGAGCGCGTTTACCGCGAACACGAACTCGCGCCGGGGCAGAACATCGTATTTGCCGCCTGCGGCGTCACCAGCGGCGACCTGCTCACCGGCGTGCGCTTTTTCGGCGAAGGCGCCCGCACCCACTCTCTGGTTATGACCCTTCAGCCCCACAAGATCCGCTTCATCGACGCCGTGCATGTAGCCGCCGAAGGCGACCTCAAGATTCGTTTTTCCTAATCTCTGCGCGGAACAATTGCCGGGCCGCCTTCGTAGTAGAGGACAAGGGAGGAGCTTGCTATGAGCAATCTTTGGCGAAGAGGACGCGAACACGGCGGGGCCCCGCAGGTCATCCTGGCGATTGTGGCCGGCATCATCCTTCTGGTGGTAACGGTGGTGGCGGCAACCCTCTGGCTGGCGACAAATTTCTTTCAGGTGGAAATCACTGAGTCCGACGATGGCCAGCAGGTGAAAATCTCCACACCCTTCGGCGAATTGAACGTCGAGGAGGCGGAAGCCGTGGCCAGTCGCCTCAAGTTGCCTATTTACCCGGACGCTGAACCGGAAGACGAAGGCGCCTCGGTCCGCTTTCATGCGAGTTTCGGGGACAAAGAGGGAGGGTTTTCCGCTGCTGGGGCGGAATTTCGAACCTACGATTCGCTCGACCAGGTAGATGAATGGTACCGCGAACAGCTTGGCCCCGAATTCGAACGCAAGGAAGGCCGCAACGTCCGGCTGGTCTCCCGCAAGCACAGTTGGGGCGGCGAGATGGACATGGACATCAACGGCATCGGCTACGTCGCCGAAACCGGCAGCCGTGTGCGCGGTGTCATCCTGGAGCAGAAGGGGTCGCGGGTAGAGATCGGCCTGTTTGAATTCCGCGAAGCCGAGCGCCAGTAGCCCGCCGCGCTTGAGTTACCCGGAGTGTTTCCGATAGGGTAGGCAGGACGAGGAACCCAGGGGTTGTTCTGTCGTGTGGGAAAAATTCCAGGAAGACTGGCATTCCATCTCCAAAGTAGGGACGGTCGCCTGGCTGGTCTTCTACTTCATCTTCCTCTGGACCTTCTGGGTCGAGCGCGGCTTCCTGATGCTTTTCATCAACGTGGACCTGATCCTGCACGAAGCCGGGCACCTGCTCTTCAGCTACACCGGCAGCCACTTCCTGACCATTCTGGGCGGGACGCTCTTCCAGTTGATTGTCCCCACCGCCCTCGCGGTTCATTTTGCTTACCAGCGTCAGCCCTACGGCACGGCGTTCGCCGCGTTTGTCTTCTTCCAGAACTTTCTCTACATCGGTGAGTACATGGCCGACGCCCGCTCGCAGGCGCTGCCGCTGGTCTCGGTGGGCGGGGGAGAAGCCGGGCACGACTGGTACTATCTGTTTTCCACCCTCGGCCTGCTCAAGTTCGACATCGGCATCGGAAGGCTGACCCGGTTCTTCGGCTGGATAGGTATGCTGGCCTCGATGGGCTGGCTCTTCTACCGTTACCGCCACAACCCCGAGACTCCCCGCACTGAGGATTCTTAGCGCTGACTTTTCCTTTTAGCTGTTTTCTTCCGGGCTTTCTTTTGGGATTTCTTCTTCCGTTTTTTTGTTTTGTTCGGCGGCGGATGCTCGTACGCCGTGCCAAACCAGAGCACCGCCTCTTCCAGCGTCCGCCTTGAGGTAAGGTCGATTTCCACCCAGCCGGCAAACCCCAGCCGCGAGGGACGCACGGTCTTTCTTTTGAGCGCGCGTTCGGTGTCTTCGGCCCTCAAACGGACAATGGCGAAGGTGGGCTCGTCGCGGCGGTTGAGCCAGTCCGGTTTGGTTTTGCTTAAGGCACGGTTGACGTAGCAGCCCAGCATCAGTTTGTTGTGGAAGAACGCCAGAGAGCCCATCACCGGCCGCCCGGTGACCTGCGGCCAGGAAAGCAGTTCTGCGCGCAGTATCTCGCCCCACTCGTCGTCCAGCGGCCTCGTAAGCCAGTCACTCTTGGCCAT
>CBDUYQ010000253.1:0-2601 GCA_965371475.1 uncultured bacterium | reverse complement strand
GAAACGGCCACGCTGGAAACAGAGGTAGAAGCCGAGTTCGCCGGCCCGCTCACCAACCAGCGCTACGGCTTCTGGTTGGATTTTAAGTACCCCTTTTGGCCAGATGGGCTCGACGAAACTTTTCTGGGCCGCGGCTTTGAAAACCCGCAGTTGGTCCCGATTGTCCGGTTCGAGCGCATCTGGTTTAACGACTTTGTCCGGTCGTTCGACTTTGCCGGCGGCGTCATCACCGACCTGACTATGGAAACCCTGTCACAGCAGAGGACGACCGTGGGCCTGACCTACCGGCCTACGGACTCCGTTGGGTTCAGCTTCGCCTGGGAGAACAATCGGCGGATGCAGGGCAGCACGCTGATATTCCCCAGTACGCTGGGACTGGGCCGGGTTCCTGACAAAACCTACAACGCCCTGATTATTGGGACGGTATTTGGATTCTAGCGCGCCCTCATGAAGTCACGACAAAAACTCGCTTTACTTTTTGGGCTGGCAATTCTGGCTTTGCCGGCGGTGGCTTGGGAAGACTTCCTTACTTTGGAGGAGGCCCCCAAAGCCGTCTTCCCCGAAGCCACGGATTTTGAACGTAAGGACATTAAATCCACTGAAGAGTTCCGGCGTCTTATGAAGGAACATATCGGACGCGCCCAGCCCACTATCTGGGAGCCGTTCTACATCACCTTTACGGCACGCCGTGATGGCAAAGTTCTGGGCTATGCCGTCGTCTGCGAAGAGATCGGGAAGCATCGCCCGATTACCTTTATCACTGCGGTTACGCCCGACGGAAAAATAAAAGATGTGGCAGTGATGATGTACCGGGAAGCCTACGGCGGCGAGGTCCGCTACTCCGGTTTCACCCGGCAGTTCAAGGGCAAATCGCTGGAAGACCCGATAGCCGCGCGCAAGGACATCCGGCACATCAGCGGCGCCACGCTTTCCAGCCGGGCCATGGCGCGCGGTGTCAGGAAAGCACTGGCGGTACTCCAGGTAGCCTATCTGGAGCCGCCGGAGGCTGGGCAATGAAAGTCCGCCACCTTATCTCTGCTGCTGCTTGTCTTTTGTTGTTCGCAGGGTTGCTCGCAGGTTTGCTTACAAACCCACACCCTGCTTTCGGTCAGGAACTGGTGCGGGTCAAACGTGCCCACTATGTAATGGGAACTCTCTTTGAAATCACTGCCTACGGGTCTGACAAAAAGAGTACAGAATCCACTGTTGAGTTGGCCTTCCAGTCTATCCGCCACGCAGATGAGGTGATGAGCCACTACAAGCCGGAGAGCGACCTGATGCGGCTCAACCGTGAAGGCGCAGACGGGCCGGTGGAGGTGCCGGTATCTCTCTACTACGCCCTGGCGGAATCGTTGCGATACTCGGAACTCTCTGGGGGCGCTTTTGATATCACAGTCGGCCCGCTGGTCCGGCTCTGGGACCGCGCCGCTGAAGAGGGCCGTCTGCCCACCGAGGCCGAGCTGACTGTTGCCAGGGAGGTGCTCGGCTCAGAAAATGTCCAATTGCGGCTGCCCGGGCCGGGAGAAACGCCGGGGGCACGGGTCCGACTGGCCCGTCCGGGTGTAGAAGTCAATCTGGGCGCCATTGGAAAAGGCTGGGCGGTGGACCGGGCTATGGAAATTCTAACCTCGCACGGCATCCGGAATGCTTTTATCAGCGCAGGAACCAGTACGGTCTATGCCCGGGGAAATGAGCCGGGCGAGGAGGGCTGGAGGGTGTACCTGGTAAATGCCTGCCGGGAAGAGGAGAGTTTGGGCAGCGTCACCTTGCAAGATGCCTCGCTTTCGACCTCCGCCAGTTATGAGCGGCACTGGGAAATCGAAGGGAAGCATTACAGTCACATCCTCGACCCCCGCACCGGGTGGCCGGTAGAACCGCTGGCCAGCGTCACCGTGATTGCGCCCACGGCTACCGAATCCGATGCGCTCTCGACCGCTGTGTATGTCGCAGGGCGGGAGGAGGGCCGCAGCCTTCTGGAACGGGCCGGACTCGACGGTATCCTGGTGGACAAAGAGGCCGGGGGCGGCTGTGCCCCGCATGTGGTCAACGGGTCGGGAAAGAGTTTGGAATTCAGCTATGCCAGCATAGGAGCCAGTCATGGGAACTAACGGACGCATCACCCTCAACGGCAAAATTAACGGCGGCAACGGCAAGGCCGACCGCCTGCGCAAAGCCGCACTTCGTTGGCGCACCGCGCACCTGGTAACTGGCTTTGTCGTGGGGCTGTGGCTCGTCCTCATGGCGATTAGCGGAGTACTGGTAAACCACCAAACCGACTGGGGGCTGGACGAAATCGAGGTCAGCAATAACTACTTGCCTGCCGGGTACGCGGACGAATTCCACCCCGTGTCCACCCGAATGAACGTCGTTCTCGCTGACCTGCATTCCGGTGCTTTCTTTGGAACAACCGGGAGGTACATCAGCGACCTCGCGGCTCTGCTGGTGCTGATTTCCGTGTTCTCTGGATTCCAGGCCTACCGCCTGCGCAAGAAGTCTGTGGCGCTTTGCCTGGAAGCCTGTGACATCGGCTGCCTGGAAGCGGAGCGGCCCAAGCAGGAGGCGGTAGTTGCCTCCCTGCCGGCTAAACTTCCTGTTGTGACA
>CBDUYQ010000252.1:0-2607 GCA_965371475.1 uncultured bacterium | reverse complement strand
TCCGTAACCAGATGACAGACGAGTGGGGCGGAAAGTACGGCGTGAAACGTGACTCCATCGGCGGGCATTAACCCGGAGGCCCTCCCTTTTTTTTCCTCTGAAATTTAAGACGGATTCTACCGCCAGACATTCTCCATCAAAAGTGCTCGCGTGGTTTGTAGGGCAGGTGGGCGGAGGTTCCATCCCCACCGAAAAGACCTCAGGGGCTGAAGCCCTAAGGGAAGGCAGCAGGTAAATGTCGGCCCTGAAGGGCCGATCCCCTAACAAAAGGATTGCAAATTTTTGCTTCGTCCCCGGGAAGGGAGAAAGCTTCGAGGTCACAAAAGAACTAACTGAGCATTACGCAAGAAAGGGTTAGGGGGTCGGAGCTTTAGCTCCGACATTAGAAGAAACGAAATAAAGCGGGGTTTTAGCCTGCCTACCGCAGGCAGGCCCCTGAGGTGAAAACCCAAGTTTGCTGGAATCTTTGCGGGTGCCCCGCCTCCGGCGGGATAAACTCCGCACCCCTTCCGGACAAGTATTTTATTGGGCAACTATCCGCTGGGACGTCGGTTGCCCATCGCCGCAGCAACCTACAGTATTTCCACAGAAACTCGCGGCGGCCCTCAAGCAAGTGTTTGGGGGGATATGGGAGCACTACCTTAATTTTTGAAGTGCGGCAGGACGGCTTCGCCAAAAAGCCTTGCCTGTTCGGTGCGGTTCTCTCCCCAGATTTCCAGCAGGATGTGCGTGCAGCCAGCCTGCTTGTACTTCTCAATCGCTTCAATACACTCATCCGGCGTCCCGGCAATCGGATGGACCTTGGCGAAAATCTCATCCGTAACTGCCTTGGCGGCAGCCTTGCGTCCGCCGGACTCCATCGCCTCGGCAATCGGCTGAATCTCCTCCAGCGTCAGCCCCGCTTTTTGCAGCAGCACGTCCGCCGCGCCACGGATGTTCTGCACCTTGTTGGCTAAATACATCGCTGCCATCTCGCGCGCGCCTTCCCGGCCTTTGGCGCCGTCCTTGTCAACGCTCCCGACAATGACCGAGCCGAGGTCAAGCGTGGCGGGATCCTTGCCCGCCTTGCGCGCGCCCTCTTCCATCCTGGCCCGCGAGTGCTCCACAAATCCGGGCGTAGTGATTGAGGCGGTCAGCAACCCGTCGGCGCGGGAGCCGCCCATCTGTTGCAGCACCGGTCCGGTAGCGCCGATGTAAATCGGAATGTAAAACCGGGGGACGTGGGTATCCTCCTTCAGCGCCGGGACATGCGCGGAGAAGGCATCGCCTTCGTAGATGAACTCTTCGCCCTTGAATATCCCCTGGAGTATCTCGATGCACTCGCGCATCACCTTGGCCGGACCAATCTTTTTGCCGTGCTCGCCCTCGTCGATGTGCTTCATGAAAATCTTGGATGCGCCCAGTCCCAGCAGGAAACGTCCTTCTCCTGCGGCCTCCTGCAAGACGCGCGCCTCCATGGCAATCTGCACCGGGTGCCGGGTGTAGGGAGAGATAATCCCCCACCCGATAACAATCTTCTTGGTTTCCCGCGCGACGATAGCGGTGGTCGAGGTGCAGGAGCGCGCCTCCATCGAATGCTTGCGCCACCAGGGGTAAGCCTCCGCCAGCCAAAAGGTGTCGAACCCGGCGGCGTCACAGGCCTGGGCCATCTGGACGGTCTCGTCCAGCGGCTCCATGCTCAGCTGCAAAACTCCAATCTTAAAGGGAACGCTCACGACAACTTTCCTCCTCCCAAGGTGTGCGGGTACTTACGGGTTGGTCCAGGAATGCTCCAAACCTTTTATCAGCGCCAGCAAAGCCTTGTTCAAGGGCGTGGGGACGCCCGCCTTCTCGCCCCACTGCACGATGGCGCCGTTCATGAAGTCCACCTCGGTTGGCCGCTTGGCTTCGACATCCTGGAGCATGCTGGCCTTGTGCTTGCCCGGGGCGTTGGCGCCCTTCATCACCAGTGTGCGCGGGTCGCCGTCGAGTTCAATTCCCAGCGCACGGGCCACGGCTTCGCCCTCATCAATCAGTGCGTGGAAAAGCTCTCCGGTCGGCGGCAGGAAAGTTGCCGCGCCGTGGTGGAGCAGCGTCAGCGCCCCTACCGGGTTGGTGGCGGCGTTAAAAATCAGCTTGGTCCACTGCGCTCCGCGGGCGTCCTCCATCGCAAGCGTGTTCATCCCGCCCTGAGTGATGGCCGCGGCTAGTTCCTGCACCATCTCGAAAGGCGTGCTGGTGGGCTCGAATGGACCAATCCAGGTATCGCCGGCGATGTCGTAACCCACATGACCGGGCTCGCTGATGTGCCCCGCCGGAAAGGTGGTGCCGCGGATGACGTACTTCACGTGCTCGGCGATAATCTCTTCGTTCCCGACCCCGTTCTGCACAGAGCAGACCGCGCTGTTTTCGTCAAAAATCTTTTCGACCTTCTCCATGGCCGACCGGGTAAAAAGTCCCTTGGTAGCGACCAGCCCAAAGTCGCAGCGGGGGATGTCATCCGGGTTGGTGCTGGCCCGAATCTTGGCCGTAAAGTCGGCCGCCCCGGAAATTTTCAGGCCGTTCTTGTTGATGGCATCGACGTGCTCCTGCCAGACGTCAAAAGCAAAAACCTCGACACCCTCCACC
>CBDUYQ010000251.1:0-2617 GCA_965371475.1 uncultured bacterium | reverse complement strand
CGCAGAGCGGCTGGCTGGTCAACAGCGCCAACGTCACCGACCCGGCCACCGGCGACCAGGCCCTGAGTATTCCGGTGGATGCCATCCAGAATCTTGAAGTGTTGCCGAACCCGTACTCGGCCGAGTACGGCAAGTTCGTCGGCGCCGTCACCTCGATTGAAACCAAAAAACCTTCGGGCAACTGGCGCTTCCGGCTGAACAACTTCCTGCCCCGGGTGCGCCGCCGTGCGGGATCGATACGCGGGATTGAGTCGGCCACGCCCCGCCTGACCGGCACCGGACCGCTCTACCAGGACAAAGTTTTCCTGATGCAGTCGTTCGAGTACCGTCTCTCGCGCAACCCCATCACCAGCCTGCCGGAGCTGGAACAGGACACGGACACGGAAAGCTTCGACTCGTTCACCCAGATTGACGTCCACTTCTCCACCCTGCACAAAGGCACCGTGGTGATGAGCGTGTATCCGCAGAAACACCGCTTTGCCACGCTCGACACCTTCAACCCGCAGCCGGTCACTGCCAACCGCCGGCAAAAAGGTTGGATGGCGGGCCTGCGCGACCGTTACATCTTCCGCAACGGCTCGCTGCTCGAAACCACGCTCAGCGTAAAAGACTTCGACGTGACCGCCTTCCCCGCCACCGCCGCCCCGGCCTATCTCCTCCGCCCGGACTTCAACGACGGCAGCTACTTCAACCACCAGAACCGCATCAGCCGCCGCTACGAGTGGCTGGAAACCTACAGCCTCGCGCCGCGCAACGCCGGAGGACAGCACTGGCTGAAGGTTGGCGTCAACCTCGCCCGCGACCTCTTCCGCGGACTTTACCTGAGCACTCCGGTCGAGGTCCGCCGCGTGGACGACACACTCTCCGAACAGATAACCTTTGCCGGGAGCGGACAAGTCCAGCGCGACAAAACTGAACTCACCTTCTTCCTGCAGGACAAATGGAACGTCAGCAACCGGCTCACGTTCGATTTGGGCGCGCGCTACGACTTCGATACGCTGGCCGGCCGGCACAACCTCGCCCCGCGCCTCGGCCTTGCCTATGTACTGACCCGCGACAACAAGACCGTGCTGCGCGGCGGCGCCGGCCTTTTCTATGACAAGGTGCCGCTTAACATCGGAGTGTTCGAGCAGTTCCAGCAGCGCACGGTGACGCGCTTCGGCCTCGACGGACTGACAGTGCTCGACGGGCCGCGCACCTTTGAGAACCGGCTGACCAGCCTGGAAAACCCCCGCAGCTTCGCCTTCAACCTGGAACTCGACCGGGAAGTGAAATCCGGGCTGCTGCTGCGGGTGGGCTACCTGCAGCGGGAAACCCGCCACGACTTTCTGGTGGAGGCATTCGACGACTTCGGCGGCGTACCGGTGCTGGAGTTGTCTTCGCGGGGCAACAGCCGCTACCGTGAATTCCAGATCACCACCAACTACAACTTCAACGAAGGCAGCTTCCTGAATATCTCCTATGTGCGGTCGCTCTCCGAAGGCGACCTGAACTCCTTTTCCCGTTTCTTCGGGACCTACCAGAACCCGCTCATCCGCCCGAATGAGTTCTCCTTGCTCGAGCACGACTCGCCCCACCGGGTAGTCGCGTGGGGCGATGTCGAGTTGCCCGGCAAAGTCCACCTGTCGCCCACGCTGGAAGTCCGCAGCGGCTTCCCCGTCTCGCACCTCAACCAGGAGCAGAACTTCGTCGGGCCGCGCAACCGCGCCGGACGCTTCCCCGTCAACCAGACGCTCGACATGCAGATTTACCGGCGGTTCAGCACCATGGTGAAAGGCAAGAAACGGACAGTGCTGGTCGGGATCAAAATTTTCAACGCCCTCTCCCACTTCAACCCGCGCGACGCCCAGCAGAACCTCGACGCTGCCAACGCCCTCGGCTTCTTTAACGCCCGCGGCAGGCTCTACCGCGGCAAACTCACCGTCGAGTTTTAGGGAGGACTGACATGAAACTTCTGGACCTACCGCAATTCAAAACCCTCGAGGAAAAGCACAAGGTCAAAGTTGTTCGCCACAGAGACACAAGCGAGGACTTGTGGGATCTCTATAGGAACGGCTCATTTCAAACATATCAAAATGGACAATCGTGGGATGTCTTTGGCGGCGCCGAATGCATCATTAGTTTTATCGCCGCTCGGCACAAGTATGCCACCTACGTCGGTGTATGGAAGATTCTGGGGTCAAAACAACGGGACGGCGGCGGACTGTTATACCGCACACAAAAACTTCCCGAATACGATGAATTGGCGGAGAGGCTCATCGTCAAATGGGGCGAAGGAACCCGGTCATGGGCCCAATGGCTGGACGGAAAAGGTAACAAAGAAATCAATGAAATACTGCCCCTTGGTTATGTAATGGACTTTCCAGGATATTACGACTTCACGCTAACATATTCAGAATTGGCACAAATGATAAACAACCCGGACTCCAACCGAGAGTGGCAACGGATGCTTTCTTCCATTAGCGGTGTATACCTCATTCTAGATAAAAAATCTGGACGGCAATACATAGGAAGCGCTTATGGCCGGGGAGGAATTTGGGCCAGATGGAGGACCTATGCCAAAAATCCCTCCGGAGGAAACAAACAACTCAAGCAACTGCTGACGCGATACCCTAAT
>CBDUYQ010000250.1:0-2661 GCA_965371475.1 uncultured bacterium | reverse complement strand
ACTCCTTTACCGCCGCCCGGATTGACTGGATGCCGCCCAGGCGATCAAAGAGGGTTGTCGCCTCTCCGGTTCCACTCCGGCTTTGTGCCCGTTGTGTAGTTGTGCTCGGTTTCCTTGCCATGATAGCCCTCCTCCAGACTTACACCAGATAACTGGTGACATAATTCAAAGAACGTAAGATACAAAAAGCAATTCCCAAGTTGCGGTGGTGGGCGCTGCCGGCCAAATCGCCCCGCAGCAGACGGCGTCCCAGCACGGCCATGCCCACATAGGCGAATAGCACCACCGTAGAGACGGCGGCATGGAACCACAGCAGGGGACCGAAGTCGCTCAGTACGCGTTCTACCGCGCCCCGTGTGAACTCAATGTAGAGAACCAGCAGGACGTCGAGCGTAAAGGCGGTAATCATCAATTTGGGGTGTACCGCGGGCCGGCCCCGGAGCAACAACCCGGTAATCAGCAGACCAATCACGAGTGTGGAAACAATGTGCAGCACCCTAATCTCCCTGTGTCCGGTTCTGGCCGTTGGATTGCATCTGGATGGCTTTTTCCGTGTCGAGAACAAGCAGCAAGCTGTCTTTGAGCTTGTGGACTCCGCGGACCAGTTCGCGGGCCACACCCTGTACGGTTTCCGGAGGTTCCTCAAAGTTTTCCTCGGTGGTGTCCAGGACATCGCCGATTTCATCTACCAGCAAACTGACAGCCCCGCCTTCGGCACGGATGACTACGTTCATCGGGAGCTTGTCACTCTGGCGGTCTTCGAATTGCAGCCGCCGGCGGAGGTCCACCGCGGTGACAATCTGGCCGCGCAGGTTAATCAGCCCGGTCACCACATCCGGCGCCAGAGGGATTCGGGTCATCTCCTGGTAACGCAAAACTTCCTGGACTTTCTCGACTTCAACGCCGAAGAAGTGCCCGTCCAAATAGAATGTGCAGAACTGCTGGTGAGTCTCAGCCATGGTTTACGCTCCCACCGTTTCGGTTGTGCTCGTGAAGGAGCCGGAATCGAATTTCTGGATGACGCCTTCCACGTCCAGCATGTCGGTCACGCGGCCCTGGATGACGGCGGAATCAGTCAGGCCTTCGACGGTGCTCTGCCGCTGCACGCTGATGGATTCTTCCACGATGTCAACAATCCGGTTCACGACCAGGCCCACGCTTCGGCCCTCAGCGGTGTAAACCACCACCTGTAGCAGAGCGTTCCTGTCATGGCCGTTTTCGGAGAGGCCAAAGGCACGTGAGAGGTGGAGCAAGGGCATGATTTCGCCGCGGTACTGCACCACATCCTGCTGGCCGGAGCGTTCGACGTCCTCGTGCGGGAACTCCTCCAGCCGGGCCACCAGGGAAAGCGGCATGGCCATACGCCCGTCGGTTCCGACTTCGAAGATCAGCAGCGTCTGCCGGTCTTCTTCGGCTGCCTGGGTGTCAGCGGCTTCCGTCGTTTCCATCAGCGATTTTTCGGTGGCTGCGTTGACCACATTGGCGCGCTGCGCCAGACCCAGTACATCCAGGATGAGCGCGACAGCGCCGTCGCCCATAATCGTGGCGCCGGAGTAGACGGAGAGGTGCTTGAGCTGCTTGCCAAGTGGTTTGACGACAATCTCTTCGGTGTCATGGATGCCTTCCACCACCAGGCCAAACTGGCGGTCTTCGGCCTGCAGGATAACGATGTTGATACCCTCTTCGTAGTTACCCTCGCCGAGTTTCATTTCACGGTTGAGGTACACCAGCGGCAGCAGGTTCCCTCGCAACCGGTACACGGGGGCGCCGTGGATCTTCTCGATGCCTTTCTTCGCTTCTTCGCCCTCCAGCCGTACCAACTCGAGCAGGCTGACCTGGGGAATGGCGTAGCGGTCACCGTCGCAGGTGACGACCAGGGCGGGGATGATGGCCAGCGTCAGAGGGATCTTCATCTTGACCGTCGTCCCCTGGCCCAGGGTGGAGTAGACATCGACTGTCCCGCCGATCTTTTCAATGTTGGTTTTAACGACGTCCATGCCGACGCCGCGGCCGGAAATGTTGGTTACTTTGGCAGCCGTAGAGAATCCCGGCAGAAAAATCAGGCTGAGCGCTTCGCGTTCGCTCATGCGGGTTACCTGGTCGGGTGTGACCAAACCCTGGCTGAGCGCCTTCCGCTTGATTTTTTCCGGGTCGATGCCGCCGCCGTCGTCCGTAATCTCAATGTTGACCTGGCCGCCTTCGTGGAAGGCGCGCAGTTGCAGGCGGCCTTCGGGCGGCTTGCCGGCTGCCAGACGGGATTCGGGACGCTCGATGCCGTGGTCGGCGGAGTTGCGCACCAGGTGGGTGAGCGGGTCTTTGATGGCTTCGATGATGGTCTTGTCGAGTTCCGTGTCCTTGCCTTCCATCTCGACACGGATTTTCTTTTGGCCGGCCAACGCCAGGTCACGCACCACGCGCGGGAACTTGCTCCAGATGTTCCCGATGGGCTGCATCCGGGTCTTCATGACACCTTCCTGAAGTTCGGTGGTGATGAGGTTGAGCCGCTGCGAGGTGGCGTTGAAACCGGAGTCGGAGGCGTTTTCGGTGGAATGCTGCAGGATCTGGTTGCGGGCCAGCACCAGTTCGCCGACCAGGTTCATCAGGTCGTCTAGAAGGTTGACATCCACCCGAATGCTGGAGTCGGCGATTCCGCCGCTGCGG
>CBDUYQ010000249.1:0-2661 GCA_965371475.1 uncultured bacterium | reverse complement strand
GGGCTCGACAACGTCGGCGTTCCTCTCTACGGCATCACCGACCCGCGCTCGGTGGAGGAAATCTTTTCGTCCATCCTGCGCCTGGCGGAGTTGACCGGCGCCACCGAAGAAGGCGAAGCACTCGTCAGCCGCCTCTCGGCGGAGTTGCAGGCCGTGGAAGAGCGTGTGGCCGGACGCCGCAAGCCTGCCGCCCTGCTGGCCATCTGGCTCGAGCCGCTCATCGCCACCGGCGGCAACACTTTTCTGGCGGATGTCCTCCGCCGCGCGGGGGCCGACTCCGTAACCGCCGACATTGAAACCGACTGGCCCCGCTTGAGCCTCGAAACTGTCGCAGAACGCAACCCGGAATTTTTGATCTTCACTACCGCCCACGGCATCGCTGCCAGCTTCGACCGCCTGCGCGACAAACCGCCCTGGAGCAGCTTACGCGCGGTACAAAACGGCAAAATCATCCGGCTCGACGAAGCCCTCTTCCGCCCCGGCCCGCGCATCGTCAGTGTGATTGCCGGCCTGGCCGCTCAACTTCACCCGGAAGAGTCCCCGGAGAGGAACGCCCAACCATGAGCGCCACCCCGCACGCGCAGGCCCGCATTACGTCCCGGCGCGTCCTGAAAATCTTTGCCCTGCTGCTGGGAGTTCTGGTGGTCCTCTCGGTACTCTCTCTGAGTTTGGGGGCGGTGTCGATTCCCTTTTCCCGTGTTGCGTCGGCCCTCTGGAGCGGAATCACCGGAGCGCAGAGTTCTCTCACCACCGAGCAGAACTTGATCCTGTTTGACATCCGCCTGCCGCGCATCTTTCTCGCCATGATTGTCGGCGCGGCACTCGCACTGGCCGGGGCGGGCTACCAGGCCCTGTTGCGCAACCCGTTGGCCGACCCCTACGTCCTCGGTGTTTCCAGCGGCGCAGCACTCGCCGCCATCCTTTCGATGGCTTACGCCGGAAGGTTTCCGGTGGCTACGCCGATTGCCGCCTTCCTCGGCGCTCTCGCCACCATTGCCGTGGTCTATTTCCTCGGCCGGACTGGTGAACACTTATCCCCTTACACGCTTCTGCTCGCCGGTATCGTTACGGCCTCGTTCCTCTCCGGGCTCATCCTCTTTGTTACCAGCACGCTCACCGGCACGGAACTTCGCGGCGCGCTCTTCTGGCTGATGGGCGACCTGAGCAGCCCGTCGCCGGTTCCGTTGTGGTGGTTGGGGCTGGCCGTTCTCGGCGTTGGCGCTCTTCTGTACGCGGTGGCGGGCGACCTCAACCTGCTGCTGATGGGCGAGCCAGAAGCCGAAGCCCTGGGCGTGGACGTCCGCCGCACCAAGATTCTCGTTTACCTGGTCGCCTCGCTCGCCACCGGCATCGCCGTCTCGGTCAGCGGCGCCATCGGTTACATCGGGTTGCTGGTCCCGCACCTGGTCCGGATGTTTTTCGGCAGTGACTACCGCCTGCTGCTGCCCGCCACCGCGCTGGGCGGCGCTCTGGTTCTGGTCTCGGCCGATACACTGGCACGCACCGTGGTGGCCCCGACGGAATTGCAGGTCGGCGCCGTAACCGCCGTGGTGGGCGCGCCGGTCTTTATCTACCTGTTGCGGCGCTCGCCCTTAACCTTGTCCAGCGGTTCCACTCTGCCGCCTTCTGTACGAACGGCTGAATCGGCAGTAAAAACTGAGTCGGCGACAAAAAAAGAGGAGTAAAAGCATGGCAAGCGGCACAGCAACTGTGGACACAGCAACCGCGGCGCTGGAAATCCGCCAGCTCTCCTTCGGCTACGCGCACTTCCGCCTGCAAGCGATTAATCTGGGTGTCCGCCGCGGTGAACTTCTCTCCGTGCTCGGCCCCAACGCTTCCGGCAAGTCCACCCTCCTCAAGCTCGTTGCCGGGGCGCTCGAACCGGAAGCCGGCGCCGTGCTGCTCGACGGCGACCCCGTCCACCGGATGCCACCCCGCGAGCGCGCCCGCCGCATCGCCCTGGTACAGCAGGAAAGTCCGGTACTGTTTCCCATAGATGTCCTTTCTTTTGTTTTGCAGGGCCGGCATGCCAGCCGCCCGCGCTTCGGTTTTGAAACCGACGAAGACCTGAACATCGCCGAGGAAGCCCTGGCACTGACCCACGCCACCCACCTGCGCCACCGAATGGTGCAGGAGCTCTCCGGCGGCGAGAAGCAGCGCGTGGTGCTGGCCCGCGCGCTGGCTCAGCAGCCGGAACTGCTGCTGCTCGACGAACCCACGCTCCACCTCGACATCGGCTTTCAGGTCGAACTGCTCCGGCTGGTGCGGCAGCTCGCCCGCGAGAGAAACTATGCCGTGGTCCTGGTCAGCCACGAATTGAACCTGGCCGCCGAATTTTCCGACACCGCCCTGCTGCTCCACCGGGGCCAGGCGCTGGCCCACGGCACGCCCAGGGAAGTTTACGACCAGGAGCAACTGGAGCAGGTCTTCCAGACCCAGCTCGAAGTTTTTACTGATTCCGTCTCTGGCCGCCCGCGCGTTCTGGTGCGTTCGGCTGGGGAGGAAAATCCCACACCCAAAAGGGAGGAGTAACTTCGAACAAGCAGGTTCCGATGCGCGTTCCGCGCCTTACCGCGCGGGACCCGGGAATCAGGTGAGAAGCCTGAGCCGTAGCGCGACTGTAAGATGGCAAACTTCATGTCCTAACGTCACTGCCGCAAG
>CBDUYQ010000248.1:0-2662 GCA_965371475.1 uncultured bacterium | reverse complement strand
GAGGTTCACGCACTGGTGCGGAGCCGCGACGGCGTTGCCGCCCGCGACCGCATCGAGGCCCTGCTGGATGACGGCAAAGTGCCCGCTGCGCCCCGGAAACGGGTCCATGTAGTGGAAGGCTCCATTACGGAGAAGAATTTCGGCCTCGCAGGCTCCGACTACCGCCACATCGTAAATTCCAGCCAGCAGTTCATCCACTCCGCCGCTGTGACCCATCTGGGCGCCACTGCTGAGGATTGCGACCACGCCAACATCCTCGGCACCGAGAATGCCCTCGAATTTGCCCACGCCTGCCGCCGCGAAGGCAGCCTGGAACGGTTTGCCTACCTTTCCAGCTACGCCGCTTCCGGCACCGCCCGCGGAGGCTTCTTCCCGGAAGATTCCCTCCCCGCCGACCCGGCTTTTGCCAACGAGTACGAACGCACCAAGTACGCGGCCGAAGCTCGTGTGCGCGAAGAGTTTGCCCGGAAGTTGCCCGTGATTATTTTTCGTCCCAGTGTAACGGTGGGCGACACAGAGACCGGACGCATCTCCAGTTTCAATTTTTTCTATCAGGTGCTGAAGATTCTCACCAGTGGCATGCTTTCCCACTGGCCCGACCTGCGCAAGCACACGGTCAACATCGTACCGGTGGACTATGTGGCCCGCGCCATCCGTCACGGGTTGGGCGTGCCTTGGGCCTTGGGTAAAACCTTCCACCTGGTTAGCCGCAACGGGGCGCTTCTGCACGATCTGTTTGAGCTGGCCCATAGCCTTCCGCAGTTCCGTGTGCCGCGCTTGGTCCCGCTGCCCAAGTGGAGCGTGGATCTGCTCACCAAAAAAGAACAGATGGTCCATCGCATGTTGGAAACCTATCTTTTGCCCTACCTGGGTGACATCCGGCTGGAAACCCGCAACGCGGAGCGCTTGCTGGACCTTCCCGTCATAAGCCTTGCGTTTCTGCGCCGCTTGATGAAGTATGCTGTGAAGGCCGGGTACCTGTCGCATCCGGTTGCCGAATCCGAGGCCGCGCAAGTCTGAGTCCCGCTGGCGGGGAGAAGACGGCTCTGATGTCTATCGACGCAAAAGTTATTGAAGCGGTGGCCAAGGTGGCTAAGCGCAAGACCTGCGACGTCCAGTTGGACTCCCGCTTCGAGCAGTTGGGCATGGACTCGCTCGACCGTGTCAGTCTCCTCTTTGAACTCGAGCAGGCTTTCGATGTTTCCATCTCCGAAGAGTCCGTGCAGGGTATCGAAACCGTGCAGGACATCATCAGCCGTCTCGCGGAAACCCTGGAGGGTTCCGCGGCTCCTGGCGCAGGCCCCTCCTGAGCGCAGGGCCTATGCGGCGCGTCGTCATTACCGGCCGGGGGGTGGTCGCCGCTCCGGGCAATAATCCTGAAACCTTCTTTGACCAGCTCCTGCAAGCCCGTTCCGGCGTCCGGCCGTTGGAGGGCATCCCGGAAGACCTGCGCGAACGGCTCAATTGCAAAATCGGCGCCACGGTTGCCGGGTTCGACCCATTCCAGCACTTTTCCGAAAAGGAAGCCGACCTGCTCGACCGCTTCAGCCAGTTCGCCCTCGTGGCCGCCCGCCAGGCCTGGAAGCAGTCCGGCCTCGGCGAGTTGACGGAAGAGCAGCAGCACCGGCTGGGAGTTTGTGTCGGCACCGCTTACGGCGGGATCGTCACCCTCGACGAAAACTATCACAACCTCTACGCCAAAAACCTCAACCGTCTCTCGCCGTTGGTCATGCCCCGCATGATGTACAACGCTGCCGCCTGCCAGGTGTCCATGTCCTTCGGCGCGCGCGGCCCCGCCGTGGCACAGGTGACAGCTTGTTCCTCCGGTACGCATGCCATCGGCGAAGCGGCCCGGTACATCCGCCACGGGCAGGCTGACTGGATGCTCGCCGGCGGCGCCGACGCTCCCCTGACCTACGGCGTCATCCGCTGCTGGGAGGCTATGCGCCTGCTCGCGCCTGCGGGTGACGACCCGGTGCGCGCCTGCCGTCCCTTCAGCGCCGACCGGCAGGGAATCGTCCTCGGCGAAGGCGCCGGGATGTTTCTGCTGGAGGAGTACGAGTCGGCCAAAAAGCGGGGCGCGGAAATCCTGGCCGAAGTCGCCGGCTACGGCGCCAACTCCGACGCCAGCCACATCACCCAGCCCAGCGTTGACGGGCCTGCGCGGGCGATGCAACTGGCTCTCGAGGACGCCGGGCTGAACCCGGAGGACATCGGCTACATCAACGCGCATGGCACCGCCACCAAAGTCAACGATGTGATCGAAACCAAAGTCATCAAACAGGTGTTTGGCGCGGGAGCCGCGAAGGTTCCGGTAAGTTCTACCAAGTCGATGCACGGGCACGCCATGGGCGCTTCCGGCGCCATTGAACTGGTAGCGGTGGTTGAGGCCATGCAACGCGGCGTGGTGCCCCCCACGGCCAACTACACCACGCCCGACCCGGAATGCGACCTCGACTACGTCCCCAACCAGCCGCGCGATCAAAAGATCACCGCCGCACTTTCCAGCAGCTTTGCCTTCGGCGGCTTCAACGCCGTCCTGGTTCTGAAAAAAGTTTAGCCAAAGACCCCGGGCCGGGGTTTTCCCCTCCGCTTGTCATTCTGAGCGAGTCCGCCGGGGCCTGCCTGCGGCAGGCAGGCGGACGAGTCGAAGAATCTCATC
>CBDUYQ010000247.1:0-2673 GCA_965371475.1 uncultured bacterium | reverse complement strand
CCACAAAAGCCAGGCGAAGACCGGCAGGTATTCGAGCCAGGTGAGTTCCGGCTGGTACTGCCATGTGCCGAGCGTGGAGTAGCCAATCAGCACGTTGTAGCTGAGCAGTACGGTTGTGCTCCAGAGCAGCAGCGCCGGGTTGGGAAAGAAACAGAGGAAGGGAAGCAGCCAGGTCAGGTACCAGGGGAAGACATTGGGCGAGAGGAAGAGCAGCGTGGCCAGCAACAGGTAGGTGGCGCGCAACAGGTCGGCCTTCTTCCAGACAAGGTAAACCAGCAATCCTGCCATTACGCCCGCCAAGACACCCTGCGCTATCGCATCCTGCCCGGTGCCCCAGGTGATAAGTGCGTGCAGGCTGCCGTTGTTGCGCCATTTTTCGGTGAAGGTTCCCATGCCAGCCACGAGTTGGGAACCGGCGTCAAGGTAAGGCCAGTAAAGTATTCCGGTAACCAAAACAACCACCGGCCAGGTGTGCCAGGCGGTTCGGCGGAGGAAGAGCGGGAGCAGGAGTCCGGCGGTCCATTTGCTTAAAGTGGCCGCTGTCAGCGCAGCCAGGGAGAGCGTCGGCTGTTTGTGTTGGAAAAGCCAGAGGGCGAGCAGCAGCAGTGCAACCATCATCGAGTCGATGTGGGCGCTGCCGGCGTACTCGATAACCACCAGCGGCGACCAGGCGTAGATGAGGACGCGCTCGGCGGGAGAGCCGCGTTGCCGCAGCAGCAGAATTACGAAGACGATGGCCAGCAGGTCAAAGAGCAGGCTCAGGATTTTGAACGCCATCCATTCCCCCAACCGTGCAGCCAGGTTGAAGGTAACCTCCACCGCCGGACCGTAGGCGGCGGAAACGTCCTTGCCGGGAATGGCATCCAATCCAGTGGGCAGGTAGGGTGCCACGGCCGGGTCGGAGGGCGCATGCTCGTAAGGGTTCAAGCCCGCGTGTTGTATCCGGCCCTCCCACTGGTAGCGGTTGATGTCGTCGGAGAGCGTGGGTGGGAGCGGCAGCAGCGTCAGGCGGAAGACGGCGGCGGCTACCAGGACCAAAATCAGCGTTGCGCGGTGGCCGGGCGGGATTCGCCAGATGAGATAAACTGCCGTACAATACAGGATGCCTGCGGCCAACGTGACAGTGACTGCTTCGGGGATGTGGTCATCGAAGGGATGGGTGCGGGCGAGCAGAAGAAAGAGCCCTTCCAGCAGCACGGCCACGAGAGCCAGCGCGCCCAGCAGGGTTCGGGTGCGCGGTTTACTTAGTAAGGACATAGCAATCTCATGGTACTGGCGCCGGTAACTGGAAGCGAAGCGGATCTCCTTTTCCAATCTCTTGGGATGACGTTGGCCCGGGAAGGGTTACAAGAACTTTACCTCCTGGGCGGTTTTGATTTGCTGATTCTGGTTCCGTACTTCGCCATCCTGGCTGTACTCGCCGTGTATGGGCTGCACCGCACACGGCTCATCTACCTCTACCGCCGCTACCGGCACAACGTCCCGGCGGAACCTCCCGTTCCGACCGAGTGGCCGAAGGTTACCATACAGCTCCCGCTCTACAACGAGAAGTACGTAGTCGAACGGTTGCTCGAAGCCGTGGCCAAGATCGATTACCCTCGTGACCGGCTGGAAATTCAGGTGCTCGACGACTCCACCGACGACACCACCGAAGCCGCCCGGTATGCCGTAGGCAAACTGGCCGCCGAGGGCGTGCCGGTTACGTTGCTCCACCGCAAGCACCGCACCGGCTATAAAGCCGGCGCGCTGGCCGCCGGACTGGAGCAGGCCACGGGAGAATTTCTGGCGGTGTTCGACGCCGACTTTTTGCCGCCGCGGGATTTCCTGCGGCGCACTATCCCGCACTTTGCTGACGAAGCTGTCGGCATGGTGCAGGCGCGCTGGACTTTTCTCAACCGTAACTACTCGTGGCTGACCCGGGTGCAGGCGATGCTGCTCGACGCGCACTTTGTGCTCGAGCACGGCGCTCGCAGCCGCGCCGGACTGTTCTTCAACTTTAACGGCACGGCGGGCGTCTGGCGGCGGCGGACAATCGACGAAGCGGGCGGCTGGGAACACGATACCCTGACCGAAGACACCGACTTGAGTTACCGCGCGCAGTTGTGCGGGTGGCGGTTCCTCTACTTACCGCAAGTCGAGTGCCCGTCGGAGTTGCCGGTAGATATCAACGCCTTCAAGGCGCAGCAGGCGCGCTGGACCAAAGGGCTGCTGCAAACCGCGCGCAAGATGCTGCCGCGGATAATGCGCGCCCCGTTGCCCTGGCGGGTGAAGGCGGAAGCCTTCTTTCATCTCACCACTACCTTGAGTTACCCGTTGATGGTGGCGCTCTCGGCGTTGCTGTTGCCGGCGATGATCGTCCGGTTCTATCAGGGCTGGGTCCAGGTGTTGTGGCTGGACCTGCCGCTGTTTCTGGGCGCGACGGTTTCGGTTTCTATTTATTTCCTCTATGCGCAGCGCGAGTTGGCGCCGCGCCGGTGGTGGCGGCAGGTTTTTATCTTACCGGTGCTGATGGCGGTGGGCATCGGGCTGGCGCTTCGTAACACGCGGGCGGCGTTGGAAGCGTTGGCCGGTGGGGAGTCTCCGTTTGTCCGCACGCCCAAGTACCGGATTGCATCGGTGCGGCGGGCGTGGTACCGGCTGGGCTATCGCGCGCCGGAGGGAGCCGGGCTGGCG
>CBDUYQ010000246.1:0-2676 GCA_965371475.1 uncultured bacterium | reverse complement strand
GCCGTACTTCTTCCACAAAATCATGGCGGCGTAGGCGCGCCAGGGCCGCCAGCCTTCCGTCCGTTCCTGAATCTCCCCGGCCGCGAGCACGCGGCCGTTGGAAAGCGCGCGTTGCAATCCGAGGTCGCCGGCGGGAAAGGCATCCGGGTCGCGCAGCGCCCGCAGGGCGATGTACTGCGCCGTCCAGTCTCCAATGCCCGGCAACGCCAGCAGGTCGGCGGTAGTCTTCTCCGGGTCGGCGGGAAAATCAAGCTGAAGTTTGCCTGCCGCAACAGCCTTCGCCAAAGCCCGGATAGTTCGCGCCCGCGCCGAGGTAAGCCCGACGCCGGTGAGCCGGGCGCTTGCCAGTTTGACCGGCGAGGGAAAAAGGAACGGAGGGGCGTCGTCACCCAAGACCAGGTTTGTCGGTTCGCCATATTTTTCCACCAACCGGCCAGATAACGTCGTCGCTCCGGCCACGCTCACCTGCTGACCCAGTACGGCGCGCACCGCCAGCTCGAACCCGTCCCAGCAGCCCGGCACGCGCAGGCCGGGAAAAGCGGCCACCCACCTTTTGAGAAACTTGTCACGGCGCAGGTGACGTTCGATTTCCTGCGGCACGGCATCGAGGTCGAAGAGGGCGCGGGCGCGTTCGATGATGCGGTAGAGCGCCGCCGGTTCGGGGAAGTGAATCCGGAGATCGAGAGCATGTTTAACGGGCGAGGGCGTGACCTCGAACCAGCCGGTCTTGCCGTTAAAGGTAATGCTCCGGCGATAGGATTGCCGCATCACCTGCTCCACGCCGGGGATGGCGCGGGCGGCCAGGAAAGCGGTGATGGAGTCCCAGTCGTAGGGCGGGCGGTACCGCAACCGAAAGTGATACCCGGCAGCCGACGCCGCCCTGTTCCCTCCCGTCTCTTTTCTGAGCGAGCGCGGCGTCCGGCCATAGCGTTCCTGAAACGCAGCGTTGAACCGCCGGACGCTGCCGTAGCCCGCGCACAGGGCCACCTGCGTCATGGAAAGTCCGGTTTCGTCGAGCAGGCGCTTGGCCCGGTGCAGCCGCCGGGTCTGTGCCACGGCCACAGGCGACGCTCCCAGGTGCTGGCGGAAGAGACGGTGCAGATGACGCGGGGTGACACCGAGTTTGCCGGAGAGGTCTTCCAGACTGGCTTCGTCAAGCGCGCCGGCGTGGATCATCCTGAGCGCCCGCTGCACGGTGGTCGAGGTCCCCTGCCAGGGCGGTGTGCCGGGGGCGGTCTCCGGCCGGCAGCGCAGACAGGGGCGGTAACCGTTCTCTTCCGCGGCGGCGGCCGTATCGTAGAAGCGGATGTTGCGCGACTTTGGTTGCAGCGCCGGACAGACCGGGCGGCAGTAGATACCGGTGGAGGAAACGGCGACAAAAAACCTGCCGTCGAACCGGGCGTCCCGCGATAACCGGGCCCTTTCGTATGCACTGACTGTCATTTTCCTGCTGCTCCTCTGAACAGGAACCATGATAGGGGAAGGCGGAAGCCCGGTCTAGCCGTTTTCAGACCTCGATACAACCGGGCAAGGGCCTGTGGATTTATCAATAAATGTACTTTACAATATAAAGTAAATGGTGCTATTCTCCCTGGCAGCCGATAGTCCGGGGAGAATATCCAGGATAGACCGGACGCGGCGAGGAGGCTCATGTGAAAGTATCCCTGCGAATTGGCGCCATTGTCTTTATCTTTTTTTGCACCTCGGTCGCCTGGATGATCCTGGGCGCGACCATCTTTGCCCGCACCGACTCGACCGACAGCCGCCTGCGCTACCAGGTAAACGCCAACTGGGGCACGGCTCACATGCAAACTCCGCCGTCAGCTTCCTATACCCGCATTGTCACCGTCAGGAGCGAGAGTACTGAGGACGGCAAAAAAATCGTAAAGACCACGAAGGAGGATGAACCGGTGTACCTGCCGCTGGAAGCCAGCCGGCTGACAGCCGCCTTTGACCTCGCGCACCGGCAGAAGGGGCTGATGTGGTACAGCACCTACAAAGTCGAATTCGACGGGGCCTACACCTTCCGCAACCCCAGCCGGGAGGCGCAAAACGTCACGTTCACATTCAGCTTCCCCACCACCCAGGCCATCTACGACGACCTCCGCTTCGAGGTGGACGGTAAACCCGTCGAACTGATGAACGAAGGCGAGACGGCCACCGCCCGGGCGCGCGTGGCCGGAGGAAAAACGGCCGCGTTCCGGGTGTCGTTCCGCTCGCAGGGGTTGGGGAGCTGGCGCTACCGGTTCGGCGAAAACATCACCCAGGTGCGCGACTTTGAGTTGAAGATAGCGACCAACTTTCGGGACATCAACTTCCCCGAAGACACCCTCTCGCCCACCGACAAACAGGAAACCGCCGACGGGTGGGAGCTGGCCTGGACCTACAACAACCTGCTCTCGGGCTACCAAGTGGGCTTGCAGATGCCGGAAAAACTCCAGCCCGGACCGCTGGCGGGGCGCATCAGCCTTTTTGCGCCGGTCTCGCTCTTCTTCTTTTTCTTCCTGATGTTTATCTTCACAACCCTGCGAGAGATCGACCTCCACCCGATGAACTACTTCTTTCTGGCGGCGGCCTTCTTTGCCTTCCACCTGCTGATGGCCTACCTGGTGGACCACATCTCCATCCACGCGTCGTTTCTGATTTCGTCGGCGGTTTCGGTCTTTCTGGTGGTCA
>CBDUYQ010000245.1:0-2686 GCA_965371475.1 uncultured bacterium | reverse complement strand
ATGGCTTCGCCCTTGATGGCGTGGGCGATTCCGACCACGGCGGCTTCGGCGACGAACTCGTGGTCCACCAGCGCGCTTTCGACCTCGGCGGTGCCGATGCGGTGCCCGGCTACGTTCAGCACGTCATCGACGCGGCCCAGCAGCCAGAGGTAGCCGTCCTTGTCGCGCTTGGCGCCGTCGCCGGTGAAGTAAACGCCGGGAAAGCGCGACCAGTAGGTCTTGAGGAACCGTTTGCGGTCGCCCCAGATGCCGCGCAGCATCCCCGGCCAGGGTTTGGTCAGGACCAGGTAGCCGCCGCCTTCTTTTACGCTCTTGCCTTGTTCGTCCACCACGTCGGCCGCCACGCCGGGAAACGGAAAGGTCGCCGAGCCGGGCTTCGTGTTGGTGATGCCCGGCACCGGCGTAATACCTATGTGTCCGGTTTCGGTCTGCCACCAGGTATCGACCACCGGAGTCCTGCCGCCGCCGACCACCTTCTGGTACCACACCCAGACTTCCGGGTTGATGGGTTCTCCCACGGTGCCGAGCAAACGCAGCCGGGAGAGGTCGTGCTTTTTGACGTGCTCATCGCCCCAGCGCATGAAGGTGCGGATGGCGGTGGGCGCGGTGTAGAACACCGTCACCCCGTAGCGCTCGCAGATGTCCCAGAAGCGGTTGCGGCCGGGCCAGTCGGGCGCGCCTTCGTACAGCACGCCGGTGACGCCGTTGGCCAGCGGCCCGTAAACAATGTAGCTGTGCCCGGTCACCCAGCCGATGTCAGCCGAGCACCAGAAAACGTCGTCGTCTTTCAGATCAAAAACCCATTTGGTAGTCGCAGTCACGCCAACCAGGTAGCCGCCGGTGGTATGGACGATGCCTTTGGGCTTTCCCGTCGTCCCGCTGGTGTAAAGGATGAAAAGGACATCTTCGGAGTCCATCGCTTCCGGCTCGCACCACGGGTCGGCGTCCTGCATCAGACGGTGGTACCAGTGGTCGCGGCCTTCCTGCACGTGGACGGGGAACTCCGCGCCGCCGCGCCGGACAATCACCACGTCTTCGATAGACGGACAGTCCTGGACCGCCTCGTCCACGAACTGCTTGAGCGGCAGCACGCTGCCGCGGCGGTAGCTGCCGTCGGCGGTGATAACCAGCTTGGCTTCGGCGTCGTTGATGCGGTCGCGCAGCGACTCCGCGCTGAAACCCGCAAACACCACCGAGTGAATCGCCCCGATGCGCGCGCAGGCCAGCATCGCCACCGCCGCTTCGGGAATCATGGGGAGGTAAATGGCCACGCGGTCGCCCTTGCCGACGCCAAGCCGCTTCAAACAGTTGGCGAACATGTTGACCTCGCGCCAGAGGTCCCAATAGGTGAGCGTGCGGCGGTCGCCCGGTTCGCCTTCCCATATGAGCGCGGCCTGGTTGCGGCGCGGGCCGTTGAGGTGGCGGTCAAGACAGTTGACGCTGACGTTGAGTTTGCCGCCGACGAACCATTTGGCGTCCGGGACTTTCCATTGCAGAACCTTTTTCCACGGCTTGCTCCATTCCAGTTGTTTGGCCCAGCCCTCCCAGAACTTTTCCGGGTTACGCGCGGCCTTCTCGCGGGTTTTGGGATCGTGGCAGTTGGCCTGCTTGCGAAATTCGGTGGAAGGCTTGAACAGTCGGTTCTCGGCCAGCAGCGCGCTGATAGCGCCTCCGTTGGCGGCAGCTTTGCGGGTGGCCTTTTTCTTGCGCTTGGGTGCGCGAGCAGTTTTCTTCTTGCGCTTGGTTGCCATAATGACTCTCCCCCGGAATGGCCTTGAGTGGTGGCTATTCTAGCAAATCGCTGGTCAGCAACCACTACCGGCGGAAAATTCTCTACTAACCGGCCAGAGCACGAACCGTCCAAAGGGGGAGGGACAGGCTTCCCTGAAGGGAGGCGTACGCCGGAGGAAAGCACATGGAAACGATTTGGAAGGACATCCGCCACGGATTCCGCGCCCTGGCAAAAACCCCGGGCATCACCCTGATAGCCGTGCTCGCCCTCGCCTTGGGCATTGGAGCCAACACCGCCATCTTCAGCGTGGTCAACGGAGTGCTGCTGCGCCCTCTGCCCTACCCGGAGCCGGACCGTCTGGTGGTAGTCTTCGGCACCGATGCCAAGACCAACGCAGAGCGTTCCGGCACGTCCCCCTCTGACTACATCGACGTTCGAGCCCAAAACCGGACGCTGGAAGAGGCTGGCGTCCTCACTTACTGGACGTTTAACCTGACCGGCCAAGCTGTGCCAGAACGGCTCATCGGCGCGCGGGTTTCCGGGAGCTTCTTTTCCGTGCTGCAAGCCCTGCCTCTGTTGGGCCGCACCCTGACGCCCGACGACGTAGCAGGAACTGAGAACATGGTCGTAATTAGTTACTCGCTTTGGCAGAAAGTATTCGCCGGGGACTCCAACATCATCGGGCAAGCCATTACCCTGAACAGCCGGGCGCACACCGTGGTGGGCGTCATGCCGGAGTCGTTTCAATTTCCCGACCGGGAAGTCCTGCTCTGGGGGACACTCGAAGGCAACCTGGGTGGTGTGCCGCGCGGCAGCCGCTTCATGCAGACCATTGCCCGCCTGAAAAAAGGTGTAGCGCTCCAAACCGCGCAGGCAGACCTCAATACCATCGCCGCCCGGCTGGAGGCTGCCTACCCCGAAAGCAACAAAGGTATGGGCTTCAACCTGGTCCCG
>CBDUYQ010000244.1:0-2689 GCA_965371475.1 uncultured bacterium | reverse complement strand
GAGCAGGACCTGATCCACTTCTTCGGCGACGACTACCGGAACTACCGCAAACGGGTCTCGATGCTGATTCCCCTGCCCGGCAAATCTGGTAATTGACGGCTCAGAGAAGTATTCCGGCGGCGGCCTAACCGGAAAACAGGTCGAGGTTGTTGATGGCGAAGTGCAGCGCCATCGGCCAGTAGAGGTCCCGCCGCCACAGGAACAGCGCGGAGAAAACCAGCGCAGCCAGGAAGGCAAACAGGACGTTCTCCCAACTCAGGTAGGCGTGGCCGGCGGCAAAGACAATCGCCGGAAACACCACCGCCAGCCCGAGGTGGCCGCTCCAGCGGTAAATCCACACAATCGCAAAGCCGCGGAAGAAGGACTCTTCCACCACCGCCGCGGTAAACGCCACCAGGACGGAGAGTACGCGCTCACCCGGCGTGTTGGGCAGCAGGTAGTTAATCTGCTCTTCGAGCAGGGTCATCTCGGGCAGGTTCAGCAGCGCGGCCCCCATCGCCGCTCCCACCAGCCCCAGCGCAACCGCCATCCGCCGGGAATCTATCTTCGGGAAACCGATGCCGTCGAGAGAATTCTCTTTGAACGCCAGCGCCAGCAGCATCAGGACAAACAGCGTCCACTGCTTGAGAACCAGAAAGCCCATCCAGGCCGCCCGGCCCCGGATGTCGTGGTAGCGGAGAAAGTCGCTCACCACGGGAATCGAAAACTGCCAATACTGCACCGCCAAGGCCAAACCGAAGAGGACCATCACCGGGACGAAGCTGCGCTCGGGCTCCCGCTCGACCACCTGGTCGGGCGAAACTTCCGGAGCCGCCCAGCGGCGGAACTCCTCCACTCGGACCGCGACCGCTTGCACCCCGTCGAACACCACCGGCGGGAGCCAGCGCCGCAACCCGGAAGGCTCTTCGTCCCAACCCGGCTGCTCCGGCCCATTGACCCTGAAATCTTCCATCGTTTTCATTCTATTCTATTCGTTCTATTCTGATTCCCTGTCGCGCGATGAGGTCTATAATAATAAGTTAGGATGGTGCAAACGCACAAAACGATGCTGGGCGTACTCGTCGGCGGCGTACTGCTGCTGTCCTCTGCGCTGCCCGCCACCTACACACAGGACTGGGTCCGGCTGCGCGCCGAGATGGTCGAACGGACTATCGCCCATCCACCCGACATACGCCCGCCGGTCCGCGACCCGCGTGTGCTGGCAGCCATGAGGAAGGTCCCGCGCCACGAATTCGTACCGGCGCTGGCCGCTCCCTACGCTTACCGGGACACGCCCATCCCCATCGGGCACAACCAGACCATCTCGCAGCCCTACATGGTCGCCAAGATGACCGAGCTGGCCCTGCTCAAACCAAATCACCGTGTTCTGGAAGTCGGGACCGGCTCCGGCTACCAGGCCGCCGTGCTGGCCGAAATCATCCACGAAGTCTATACCATTGAAATCGTACCGGCGCTGGCCCAACAGGCGGAGCAACGGTTACAGCGGATGGGGTATAAGAACATCCATGTCCGTGCCGGAGACGGCTACCTGGGCTGGCCGGAAGCCGCCCCCTTCGACGCCATTGTCGTCACCGCCGGGGCAACACACCTGCCGCGCCCGCTGCTCGAACAACTCAAACCCGGAGGCCGCATGGTCATCCCCGTAGGAAAACCACCCCGCAACCTTACCCTTGAAATCATCCATCGGGGCAAGACTGCCGACGATATCCGCATTGAGCGCATCATGCCGGTGGCATTTGTGCCGCTCACCGGCGAGCACGCCCGGCCTCAAAACCAGCCTTTTCGCCCCTGAAGGGCCTCCCTTTCCGGCGACTCAACCCCGGAGGCCTCCCTGCCGAAAGGATTGATGGGGATGCTTTGCCCGGAGGGGCAAGGTGTGCCCTCTTCACAGAGGGCCGGAGAAAACCGTCACTGCCCGGCCGCGCAGGAACGTGAAAGAAAGAGTGATGAAACGAGCAAAGACAAAAAAACGCCCCAGGCCGCGCAATCAGCGGAGCGGCAAAGCCCCCGCCAAGCCCGCCCGCCGGGGGAATCCATCACAGGCGGCAGAGACCTGCCAGGCATTAGTGGAAAACGCCCCGGATGCTTTCGTGGTAATCAGCGCTGCCGGCAACATTGTGCTGGTCAACGCCCAGACCGAGAAAATGTTCGGCTATGCCCGCGAGGAACTGCTCGGTCAGCCCCTGGAAATCCTCCTGCCGGAGCGGCACCGGGAAAACCATACCGGGCACCGGGCCGGTTACGTCCAGGCGCCCCACACGCGTCCGATGGGGACCGGGCTTCCGCTTTCCGGACTACGGAAAGACGGCAGCGAGTTCCCGGTCGATATCAGCCTGAACATGATTGAAACCGGCGGCGAACCGATGGTGGCCGGCGTCGTCCGCGACATCACCGAACGGGTCTATACCGAAAGAGAACTGGCCCGGCTGGCGGCCTTCCCCGCCCGCAACCCACAGCCGGTGATCGAATGCGACGCCGAGGGCCGTCTCACCTACACCAACCCGGCCGCGGAAGCCCTGCTCTCCTCCACCAATCCTGTCGTGCGCCTGGCGAGTCTGGAAGAAAAGCTCTTTCCCGGCTTCTTTGCCGCGGTTAAAAAATGCCTGAGGGAAAACGTCAAGGTGCAAGGAAAAGAGTCTCAGCACGGCTCCCGCACCTACCTCTGGTCCGTCCACCCGGTGCCGGAGGC
>CBDUYQ010000243.1:0-2691 GCA_965371475.1 uncultured bacterium | reverse complement strand
TCGCCCTTGTGTTCAATCAGCCGGGCGTCGAAAGCGGGCGGCTCCGCCGCCAGCAGGCTGGCGGCAATGGTCCAGTACTCTTCCTGCTTGAACTTGCGGACCTCGCGCTCGCGCTCAACAATCAGACGCAGCGCCACCGTCTGTACGCGGCCCGCCGAAAGGCCGCGCTTGACCTTGTCCCAGAGAATCGGGCTGACCTGATAGCCCACCAGCCGGTCGAGCACACGCCGGGCCTGCTGGGCGTCGACCAGGTTTTCGTAAATTTGACGGGGTTCCTCGAACGCCTTTTTCACACCGGCCTTGGTGATTTCATTCATGGTGACGCGGAAAATCTTGTTCTTCTTGATGACCGGTTTCCGCTTGACCATCTTTATGACGGGCTTCTTGGCAGCTTTCTTTTTAGCGGCTTTCTTTTTGGCTTTTTTACTCTTTTTGGACTTCTTCTCAACTTTCTTCGGCGTCTCTTCTATTACCGGCACGGGCGCAGGCACGAGCACCTGGCCCAGGAGGATCTGCTGCAGGTGGGCGGCAATAGCTTCGCCTTCGCGGTCAGGGTCGGCGGCCAGGTAAACGGTATCCACTTTGGCGGCGGCTTTGCGCAGGTCGCTGATGACCTCCTGTTTCTTGGGAATCTCTTCCAGGGTGATGGCAAAATCTTTTTCAACGTCCACGCCGATCTTTTTCTTGGGCAGGTCGAGCACATGGCCGATGGAAGCCTTCACGGTGTACCCGCGCCCGAGGTACTTCTTGATGGTCTTCGCCTTGGCCGGCGACTCGACTATGACTAAAGACTTCGCCATCGCTTAACTGACCTTTGCCCCTTTGCGCTCGGCTGAACCCGGGCCCAGCACGCGCAGGAAGTTTTTGCCCGGCAACTGCCGGATAATACCTTTCATCTCCAATTCAAACAAAGCTGTCAAGACCTCCCCCGGCGAGAGGCCCAAAGCCTCCACCAACTGGTCCACGTGCATGGCCTCGTCTGCCTTGAGGATGCCGAAAACCTTGCTTTCGGTTGCAGAGAGATTATCGGCCAGCGGAAGCTCCTTCTGCACCGCTTGGCCCTCCGCCTCGGCCGCGGCCAACCGCTCCAGAATCTCGCCGCGCACCGGCATAGGCAGTTCTTCTACCACATCCTCCCAGGTTTCCACCAGCTTGGCGCCCTGCTTGATCAAAAGGTTAGGCGCAGCCGCGCGCTGGTTGGTTACATTGCCGGGTACGCCATAGACCTGGCGGTTGTACTCCATCGCCAGCCGCCCGGTGATGAGCGACCCGGAGTAGCGCCCGCCTTCGACCACAATCGCGCCCCAGCTCAAGCCCGCGACGATGCGGTTGCGAATTGGAAAGTTCTGTGGCGCGGGAAAAGCTCCGAGGGGAAATTCGGTGATGACGCAGCCGTTGTTTTCAATCTGCTCGCGCAGCTTGCGGTTCTCCTTGGGGTAGTCCACGTCAATGCCGCAGCCGAGCACCGCCACCGTTTTGCCCTTTGCCCGGAGCGCGCCCTTGTGCCCGCAGGTATCAATGCCGCGTGCCAGCCCGCTTACGATGGTCAATCCGCGCGCCGCCAGGTCTTCCGCCAACCGCTCGGCGATTTGCCGGCCGTATGGCGAAGGGGAACGCGCGCCCACCATGGCCAGCGCAGTGGTGCTTAGAGCCGCCACCTCACCCCGGACGTAGAGCAGCACCGGCGGGTCGTAAATCTCCTTGAGCAAGGCTGGATACTCGGGCTCGTCCCACGCCAGCAGGCCGGCGCCCTGCTGCCGGACCTTGTCCAACTCCTGCTCGGCGGCCTTGAGGGGCGAGCCGGAAGCGATGGCAATCGAGACCGGACCGGGCAGCCCGCAGGCTTCGAGTTCGGTCTTCGACGCCGCGAAGACGCGCTCCGGCGTGCCGAAAAATTTCAGCAACTCGGCGGAGAGCCGCGAGCCGACGCCCGGTGTGAGCATCACCGCCAGCCAGTATGTGTACTGCTCCAGTTCCCGCATTTTCCCTCTACATTATTACAGCTAGTGTTACTGCCCATTGTCACTGTCATTCTGAGCGAAGCGCGCCGAAGTCCACAGGACGAAGGCGGGCGAAGTCGAAGAATCTCTTGAAAGTTACCTTCGCTGTTGCAAGAGCTTCTTCGTCGTCCCGATTCCATCGGGACTTCTCAGAATGACAAAAAAATGACAAACCAGCTTCCTTGCCTGCCTGTTCCTGCCAGGAGAACAATTCTCCGCACCGTAGCACAGCCTCCGCCGCCCTTGTCAAGCTGGGGCAAGTTGAAGGGTCCGGCGCCGGGTGCTAGATTGGCCTTCTATGCCCGAGACAACCAATCTGCCCTTGCCCTCTCTTCGAGTGTCGGTGGTGGAGTATCTGAACACGGCGCCGCTGGTCTGGGGGCTGGACAAGCGGGAGGCTGAGCATGAAGAGGCCGCCGAATCACTGGTGCTGGAGCGGCACGTGCCCTCGCAGTGCGCCGAAGCGCTGCGGCGCGGCACGGTGGACCTCGGTATCATCCCCGCCATCGAGTACCAGCGCATCCCCGGTCTGAAAATTCTGCCGGGGGTCTCGATTGCCAGCGAGACACGGGTGGAAAGCGTGCTGCTTATCTGCCGCGGCCCGGTCCGCAAAGCGAAAAAGGTTGCGCTCGACAACAGTTCGCGCACCTCGGTGGCGCTTACGCAAATCCTGTTTGAGAAGCACTGGCAC
>CBDUYQ010000242.1:0-2693 GCA_965371475.1 uncultured bacterium | reverse complement strand
GGGTCAACTCGTGTGGCCCGCCGGGCGGGAACCAGGCAGGCGACCAGTGCCACGCCCGCCAGCAGCAGGGCTATGGCCGAATACGTGAGCGGGTCACGCGGGGTTACGCCTACCAGCAGGTTGGCAAAGGACGGAGTTATGCCCAGAGCGCCCACCACGCCGAGCACCAGTCCTATGGCTGTCAGCAGCATGCCTTGGCGGACGATCATGCCGAGAATTTTTCCGGAGGAAGCGCCCAGGGCCATGCGGACGCCGATCTCATGTGTGCGCTGGCCGACGGCGTAGGCCATTACACCGTAAAGGCCGATAGCGGCCATCACAAGGCCGATCAACCCAAAGGAGCCCACCAGTCCGGTGCCCAGATCGAACAGGACCATCTTGCCCTCCTTGATGTGCTTTTCCATTGTGCGGACGTCCCAGACCGGCATCTCGGGGTCGAGTTTTTGAATTTCCGCCCGCACCGTCGAAACCAACTGGAGCGGGTCGCCCTGGGTATGGACGTGCAAGATCTGGTCACCCCGGAAGTACTGCCGGGAAGGGAAGTAAAAGCCCGGGTAGGGAGATTCCGAGGGCAGGGTGAATTTGACCGTCCGGGTGATGCCTATCACTTCCAGCAGGCCGGCGTCTTCGTCGCCTGTGGTGAAACGCTTGCCCAGGGGATTCTCTTCCGGCCAGAACTCTTCCGCCATCTTGTCGTTAATCACGACAACTTTGCGGCTGTTCTCGTTGTCGGCCTCGGTAAAGGCGCGTCCTTGCAGGATGGGCATGCCCATCGTCTTGAAATAGTCTGTTTCGACCGTGTTATAAAAAGCAAAGGGAATGGGTGCATCTTTTTCCGGTACCACGCCTTCCAGATTGACTTCTTGAGTCCCGTTGCTGAAGCCGACCGGCAGGAACCGTCCGGTGCTGGCGGAAATCACACCGGGAAGGGAACGCACGCGATCAAGCAGTTCCCGGTAATAAACCCGGCTGCGAGCGTCGTTGTAGCCCCGAATCTCTGTGTCCATAGCCATGACCAGCCGGTTCTCGAGTTCAAAACCCATGTCGATGTCCGTGGCGTTTTGTGCCGTGCGGACGAACAAGCCCGCGCTGATAAGAAGGATCAGCGAGATGGCCACCTGTGAAACTACCAGTGCGCCCCGCAGCCAGTGACGCGAAGAGGCGCCGGCGCTGCGTCCGCCTTCCTTCAGCGTTTCGGCCAGGTCGGTCCGGGAAGCTTGAAATGCTGGAACCAGTCCGGCAATGATGCCGGTCAGGAGCGCAATCACAAGCGTGAAACCAAATATCCGGTAGTCCATGCTGAAGTTGAAATCGAGCGGCAGGTCGGTAGCCGGTTTGATAGAGCCGATGGCGTCCGTCCCCCAGCGGCCAAAGACCAGACCCAAACCACCACCCATTAGGGCCAGCAGGATACTTTCCGTTAGCAACTGCCGGATAATTTGCCACCGCCCGGCGCCCAGGGCGGAACGGATGGCCATCTCTTTCTGGCGGCTGGTAGCGCGCGCCAGCAGCAGGTTGGCAACATTGGCGCAGGCGATAAGCAGGACCAATCCCACCAACGTCATGAAGACGGCGGCCAGCGGCGGCATGTAGCGGATGGCGGAGGGTTCCATGCGTACCATCGGTTCCGGGTAAACCAGCGCCCGCTGGCTATTTTGTGTCTCTGGGTACTCCTGGGCCAGCCGGGTGGCATGGGTTTTGGCCGCCGCGCGAGCTTCGCTCACGCTGACGCCGGGTTGCAGCCGGGCGATTACTTGCAGGCCGCCCCCGCGGCGGCGTTCGCTAAAGTATTCTTTGGCCGATTCGGGGTAGATATATTCCAGCGAGGATAACGGAAGGTAAGCGACCGAGGAAAAGTAAGCGTTGGTTCCACGGAAATCCTTCGACGCTATGCCAATGATAGTGACCGGACGTCCATTTACCTTCACCATGGACCCCACAACATCCAGGTCGCCGCCGAAACGCCGCTGCCAGTAGTCGTACCCCAGCACCAGGACGTCGCCGGCTCCCTTTTTGTCGCCTTCGTCAGCCGCGAAGCCCCGGCCGTGGACCATTTTTACGCCGAGCATATCGAAGAAATTTCCCGAGACCAGGAAGGGAAAGATTCTCTCCGGGGTACCGTCTTCCGTGCTGAATTGGACGAAAGCAGAGGTGGAGGCAATCACATCAGAGAAGACTGCATCGAGTTCACGGTAGTCCTGGTAAGATACATAAGAAAGATTGTGCGGCCAGCTATCTTCCCCTTCCATGAGGGTGATGGAAACCAACTCGCCGGGGTTCGTCGCGCCCGGCAGGGGACGAAAAATCAGTCCGTAGATGACGCTGAAGATGGCCGTGTTGGCGCCAATGCCCAGCGCCAGAGTCAGCACTGCAATCGCGGTGAAGCCCGGCTTGGCAATCAGCATGCGGGCGCCGTACTTTATGTCGCGCCAGAAGTTTCCCATGTCCTTTCTCCTTTTTCTCCTGCGTGAAAAAATTACGTTACTCGTAGCGCAGCGCCACCATCGGATCGACTTTTGCCGCCCGCCGTGCAGGAATAAACGCCGCTACGAAGGCCACCACCAGCAGGACTGCCAGCACTACCCCAAAGGTGACCGGGTCCAAGGTGCTTACGCCGTCAAGCAGGTTCGCCAGCACTTGTGATAGCGCGGCGGCTAACCCCAACCCCAGCCCCAGGCCGATAAGCGTGAGCA
>CBDUYQ010000241.1:0-2720 GCA_965371475.1 uncultured bacterium | reverse complement strand
TTCTACATCGCCTACACCAAGGACGGCGAGGACGCGGCCAAGCGTCCCGTGATGTTCACTTTTAACGGCGGGCCGGGGTCGTCTTCCGTCTGGTTGCACCTGGGGGCTTTCGGTCCGAAGCGGGTGGACATGGGCCCGGAAGGCTTTCCCCCGCAGCCGCCCTACCGACTGGTGGAAAACACCGGCTCGCTCCTGGACGCCACCGACCTGGTGTTCATCGATCCGGTTACCACCGGCTACAGCCGCGCCGCGCCGGGCGAAGACGACAAGCAGTTCCACGGTATCGACGAGGATGTGAAGTCCGTGGCGGAGTTCATCCGGCTCTGGACGGTGCGCAACCAGCGCTGGGCCTCGCCCAAATTCCTCTCCGGCGAGAGTTACGGGACCACGCGCGCTGCGGGCCTCGCCGGCTACCTGCAACGGCGGCACGGGATGTACCTGAACGGCATTGTGCTGGTGTCGTCCATCCTCAACTTCCAGACCGCGCGTTTCACCACCGGCAACGATCTGCCCTACATGCTCTTTCTGCCGACCTACACCGCGATTGCGTGGTACCACCAGCGGCTCGACGCCGAGTTGCAGGCCGACCTCGGCAAGACGCTCGAAGAGGTCCGCCGCTTTGCCGCCAACGACTACAACCTGGCGCTGACAAAGGGAGACAAGCTGGCCGGAGAAGAGAGGGCCGGGGTTGCCCGCCAACTGGCGCGCTATACAGGGCTCTCGCCGGAGTACATCGAGCAGACCAACCTGCGCATCCACATCTCGCGCTTCGTAAAAGAGTTGCTGCGCGACCAGCGCCGCACCGTGGGGCGGCTGGACGGGCGCTTTATCGGCATTGACCGCGACTCGGCCGGTGAGCGCTACGATTTTGACCCTTCCATGGCGGCCATCATGGGGCCTTACACCGCCACCTTGAATGACTACGTCCGGCGCGAGTTGGGTTTCAAGAGCGACGTGCCCTATGAAATTCTGACCGGGCGGGTTCGGCCCTGGAGCTACAAGAAGTATGAAAACGAGTTCGTCAACGTGGCCGAGACGCTGCGCTCAGCCATGACGGCCAACCAGAACTTGAAGGTGCATGTGGCCAATGGGTACTTTGACCTGGCGACGCCTTTCTTCGCCACCGAGTACACCTTCGACCACCTGCAACTCGACCCGGCGCTGCGGGGTAACATCTCGATGAGTTACTACGAGGCCGGGCACATGATGTACATCCGTGAAAGCGACCTGAACAGACTCGCCGATACGGTGCGCGGGTTCATCCGGGCTTCGGTCCCGCGCTGAGTCGGTTGGTTAGCATTTCATCAGTACCAAGGAGGGAAAATGTTTCTTCGTAGCGTGACTTTGTTTGTCGGAGTGATTCTATTGGCGGCCCCGGCGGGGCCGGGGGTGGCGCGGGCGCAGTCGGGGGAGATCTCCCGCGAGGTGAAAAGCATTCTGGCCGCGGCGCTGGGGCCTTCCCGGCTGGAGGAAAACCTGCGGCGGCTCACCGACGAGATTGGCGGGCGGCGGTCCACTTCGCCCGAGATGCAGCGGGCGGCCAACTGGGCGGTGGTGGCGTTTCAGCAGGCGGGCGTGGACAAGGTGGAAAAGGAGCCTTTCTACATGATGACCTCCTGGGCGCCGGGGGAAACGACCTTGGAGGTTCTGGAGCCGCAGACCTCGCCGCTACGGGTGGCGCCGCTGGGCTGGTCGCCGAACACGCCGTCGAAAGGCCTGGAGGCCCTGGTGTTCGACGTAGGAGAAGGCACGGAAGAAGACTTTGCCCGCCTCGGCAGCCGGGCGGAGGGCGCTCTCCTGCTGGTCCACACGCCGGTGCTGCATACCTGGGAGGATTTGTTCGCTGAGTACGGCATTGTGGCGCAGGCGCAGCCCCGCGCCTATGCCGCCGGGGCGGCAGGGATTCTCTGGATGTCATCCCGCATGCAGAAACAGCTCTACCGGCGCGCCGTCGGTTGGGATGGCGAGATCGGTCCGATTCCCGAAGTGCTGGTGGCGCGGGAAGACGCGCTCAGAATTTCCCGCCTGCTGGCCGCCGGGCATGACGTCCAGGCCCGGCTGACGATGCGAAACACCATCGGCGGCATCGTGGACGAGCATAATGTCGTGGCGGAGGTTCGCGGGACAGGCAAACCAGAAGAGATTGTTATTATCGGCGCGCACCTGGACTCCTGGGCGATGGGCACCGGCGCGCTGGACAACGGCGCCAACGCGGCTCTGGTGATTGACGTGGCCCGTGCGCTGGCTGCGGCCGGACGCCGCCCGCGCCGTACGGTGCGCTTCATCCTGTTTTCCGGCGAGGAGCAGGGGATGCTGGGCTCGATGGAATACGTCCGCGCTCACCAGGAAGAGATGGACAACGTAGTCGCGGCGATCATTTTCGATGAAGGCCTCGGGCGGGTGACCGGCTACTCGCTGGGCGGGCGGCCCGAACTCGAAGCGGCGGTGCGGGAAGTGCTGCGGCCGGTGGAGAGCTGGGGATCCAACCAGCACACCACCGACGCCATCCTGGGAACCGACAATTTCGATTTCCTGCTGGAAGGCATACCTAACCTGGTGGCCAACCAGGTGGAGGCAAACTATATTGAGAACTACCACGCCGGCTCCGATACCTTCGACAAGGTGGACATCCGTGAACTGAAACTGCATGCCGCCTACGCCGCGGTAACCGTCTGGGGCATTGCCGACCGGCGGGACCGGATCGGCAAGCGGCTCTCGCG
>CBDUYQ010000240.1:0-2736 GCA_965371475.1 uncultured bacterium | reverse complement strand
AGATGATTGCTACCGCAGCCCTGCAGGAAGACGCGCACGTCATCGGGCTCTCGGTTCTCTCCGGCGCGCACATGGTCCTCATCCCCCGCCTGATGAATTTGCTGAAAGATAAAGGCATCGCGGACCAGGTGAAAGTTGTCATCGGGGGAACCATCCCCAATGCCGACATCCCGGCCCTCAAGGAAGCCGGCGTAGCAGAAATCTTTCAGCCCGGCGCCTCCACGCAGAAAATTATCGACTTCATCAATAACGCCGTCGGCGCCGCGGCCTGATTCTGCCGTGGTGGCAAGTTCCAGTTCTTCGCCTCTCCGTCCACCGTCTTCTCTCGCACTGCACTGGCACGAAACCATCGCCCGCATTGAACTGACTGCCGAGGACGGCCTGCCCCGGCTCGAAGTTGCCTTGCTCATCGCCCTAAAGGAAAATTTGGATCCCCTTTTCCTAAACCCCGATTGCACGGCCATCGTTCTCCACGGACAGGAGAAATGTTTTGCCGCCGGAGCCGACCTGGAACAGGTAAGCGCCCTTAATGGTATGGAAGCGCTGGAATTTTCCCGGCGCGGACAGTTGCTTTTTCAAAGCATCGCACGCTCACCCAAGCCGGTGGTAGCTGCCGTTTCCGGTTACTGCGTGGGCGGCGCGTGGGACCTTGCGCTGGCCTGCCATTACCGCTTAGCTGCCCCGGACGCGGTCTTCCGTCACCCCGGCCCCACGGTCGGCATCCTTACCGGCTGGGGAGGCACGCAGCGCCTCCCGCGCATGGCCGGACAAGCGCGGGCCTATGAACTTCTACTGGAGGGGAAAACCATTTCTGCCAGCCGCGCCCTCGAACTTGGCCTGGTGGACGAAATCGTGCCTGGCAGAAAATTGCTGGACCGTGCCCTCGACTGCGCCCGGGAAAGGGCCCGCGCCATCCCCCTGCTCTCAAAAATCCGAGGGACATGATGACAGGGCTATTTTTCTTACACGAACCGGCTGGTTCCCCTTATACTCGATAGCTGAGCAATTGTTACTAAAACAATAGAGAGAACCTTGGGCACAACCAAACCCACCAAGACCGGCTCTTCCCTGCCGCGCGACGCCAAAGAGCGTGCTCGGCGAATGGTTGACTTGCTTGCCGAAATCAAGAACGAAGAAGAGACCATCCGCCAGGGCGGCGGCGCCAAGGCCATCGAGCGTCAGCACAAGAAGAAACGCCTGACCGCCCGAGAACGTATTGCCAAGCTGATTGACCCCAGCACCGGCTTCTTCGAACTCAGTCTCTACGCCGCGCATGAAATGTATGAGGAGTGGGGCGGCGCACCCTCGGCGGGAACCATAACCGGCCTCGGCTACGTCGAAGGCCGTTTGGTGATGCTCATCGTCAACGACGCCACCGTCAAGGCCGGCGCTTTCTTCCCTGTCACCACCAAGAAAGTCATCCGGGCACAGAACATCGCCATGGAGAACCGCATCCCCACCATCTACCTGGTGGACTCCGCCGGTGTCTTCCTGCCGTTGCAGGAGGACGTCTTTCCCGATACCGACGACTTCGGCCGCGTCTTCCGCAACAATGCCGTCATGAGCGCAATGGGGATTCCGCAAATCACCGCCATCATGGGCATGTGCGTTGCGGGCGGCGCCTACCTGCCCGTGATGTGCGACCACATCCTGATGACCGAAGGCAGCGGACTGTTCCTCGCCGGTCCGGCGCTGGTGCAGGCCGCCATCGGACAGAAGGTTTCGGCGGAAGAGCTGGGCGGCGCAAAGATGCACGCTGAGATCAGCGGCACGGTGGACTTCCACGAACCCGACGATGACGCCTGCCTCCGCCGCGTCCGTTCGCTGGTCGAGATGATTGGCCAACATAAGGCTGCGCCTTTCAGCCGCAAAGAGCCACAGCCACCCGCGCACTCCCCGGAAGAAATCTACAGTCTCTTCACCTCCGACCCGGCCCAGCAGTACGATATGCGCGAAATCCTCACCCGCATCATCGATGCCGGGACTTGGGAGGAGTACCGCGAGAACTACGGCCAGACCGTCCTCTGCGGCTATGCGCGCATCGGCGGACATGCCGTCGGCATCGTGGCCAACCAGAAGATGCACGTCCCCACCACCGACCCCGGCACCGGCGAAAAACGAATCGAGTTCGGCGGCGTCATCTACACCGAGTCGGCGGAGAAGGCGGCGCGCTTTATCCTCGATTGCAACCAGAACCTCATACCTCTCATCTTCCTGCACGACGTCAACGGCTTCATGGTCGGCAAGGAGGCTGAGTGGAGCGGCATCATCCGCGCCGGAGCCAAGATGGTCAACGCCGTCTCCAATACCGTCGTCCCCAAGATTACCGTCATCTGCGGCGGCAGCTTCGGCGCCGGGCACTACGCCATGTGCGGCAAGGCCTATGACCCGCGCTTTATCTTTGCCTGGCCGACGGCGCGCTACGCCGTGATGAGCGGCGAGTCGGCCGCCGGTACTCTGGTGGAACTCAAAGTCAAACAACTCGAACGCGGCGGCAAGAAACTGAGCGAGAAGGAAAAGAAGGAACTTTACGACTCGATCGCCTCCACCTACGAGCACCAAACCGACCCGCGCTACGCCGCTGCCCGGCTCTGGGTGGACGCCATCATCGACCCGGCCCACACCCGCGAAGCGCTTATCTGGGCGCTGGAAGCCGCTTCGCTCAACCCCGACGTGGCGGAGTTCAAAACCGGCGTCCTCCAGACCTGAGGGATGAGCATCTTATCTCTCAGCGCT
>CBDUYQ010000239.1:0-2749 GCA_965371475.1 uncultured bacterium | reverse complement strand
CGCGGGGGTTTTCGTCATAGGGTATCGAAGGAAGGTTTGTTAAATTTACATGTTGCAAACGGGAGGAGTTCACCATGCATCGAGCAATCACGGTTTTACTGACAGTCTTTGTCCTGGCTGGTAGCGCCGTTGTGCTGCAAGCACAGGAGAAAAAAGAGGCGCCCACGTCCGAAAAGGTATTTTTCGCGCACTGGAAGCGGGTCCACAACAAAGTCCTGGCGATGGCCAGGGATACGGAGTTTCCGGAAGAGAAGTTTAACGCCCGTCCCCATCCGGACTCTCGCGGCTACCAGCAGGAAATTTGGCACATCACCGCGATCCTGCAGTGGCGCACCTACGCCGCCAAAGGCGAGAAGACGCCCAAGGGCCTCTTTTCGGACGAGGGACGGCCGACTGACCGGGCCGGAATGGTAGCCGAGCTGGAGGCAGCCATCGAGGAGTCGTACAAAGTTCTCGAGAACAACTTTGATCCCGCGAACATCCGCTGGCTCGAAGGCAGCGGCGAACACTACGGCAAGCTGGTGACGATTTATCGCATGAACGGCATCGTGCCGCCGAGTTCACGGAAGTAACCTCGGGTGTGTTGTTTTACTCTGCATATTTTTTGCAGACGCTGAGATACTTCCAGTAAGACGGTAGGTAAAATAAAGAGGAGCTTTCATGTCCAGATTTCGCGTAGTTACTCTCTTGATAATTTGTCTGGCAGGGTCCGCGTTGATGTCCTTTGCCCAGAGTCAGCCTGTTTCCCACGAAGAAGCTATCCAGCGCGCCTGGGACCGGTCTGTAACCAAAATCCTGGAGATGGCCCGGGACTTTCCCGAGGATATGTTGGACACATCTGTCGGCGGCGGCGCCCAGACCTTCCAGCAACTGGTGTGGCACTCGATCCGTTCGGCACAGGTGACGGCGTATCGGGCACAAGGGTTAAGTCGTGACGAGTGGCGCGGGAAGCTCCGTGCTTTGAAGCAACCCGAGGACAAGGCGGGCTTGGTGGCCGCGCTGGAGAAGGCATATCAGGAATCGACTGAGGGCCTGAAAGCCAATGTGCCGGTAAGCATGGCCAGTGGGATCGAGCACATGGCGGAGCAGTATGGCAAGCTCGTCGCCATCTACCGGGCCAGCGGGATGGTTCCTCCGAGATCGCGGAAGTAGCCCTCCGGCGCAGGTTTATGCCATCGGCTTCTCGCCAAAGAAAACAAGGAGGGAGGTGAAACCCCTTCCTCCTCGTTTGCGTATCATCTGACATACCCGGCACGGCCAAGTCCGTGCGAATTTCTGGGAGTGAGGAGATTTTTCGCTATGCGTAAAATTGTCACCGTTAGTTGTTTGTTATCGTTACTTTTGCTGGGGACAGGGTTGACCTGGGCCCAGAACCAGACGCCCCCCACCGTGGAACAGCTTGCAGTGCGAGGTTGGACGGGTATTCAGACGAAGCTGCTTGCTATTGCGGAGGATTTTCCGGAGGACAAATTCGATTACAAACCCCATCCCGACTCGCGCAGCTTTATCGAAGAAATTTGGCACGTGACCTCTTCGGCGGAAGCCGTGGCAGTGCAGATGAGCGGCGAGGAGCCCGACTTTGCCAAGATTTTCTCTAACGAGGGCCGGCCTTCTGACCGCGCCGGTCTGCTGGCGGCGCTGGAGAAGGCCAGTGAAGATTCCGCCAAGGCTATCGAAGGCAAAGCCGATTCTCGCATGGTGGGATGGATTGAACACTCCGGCGAGCAGTACGGAAAACTGGTGACGATCTACCGGATAAACGGCCTGATACCGCCGACCACGAAGGCCCGCCTCAAGCGGCAGGAAGAGGCCAAGAAGAAAAAAGAGATGGAAGGGGAGTAGTACCGGCCTCTGCCAGTCCCGGAATACAGTGACAAAGGGCGGGCGCTCCGGTGCCCGCCTTTTCTCTTGAGTTAATAGAAATCGCGGTCGGTATCGACAATCAGCGTAACCGGCCCCTGGTTGACCAGCTCGACATCCATCATCGCCTGGAAGACGCCGGTTTCGACCTTGAGTCCACGCGCACGGAGCGCCGCGACAAACTTTTCGTAGAGAGGGTTAGCGGTTTCTGCCGGAGCAGCGCGGTCGAAGCCGGGCCGTCGGCCCTTGCGGCAGTCGCCGTGCAAAGTGAACTGGCTGACAACCAGCACGCCGCCGCCCACTTCCTCCACCGAGAGGTTCATCCTTTCCGCCTCGTCGCCGAAGAGGCGCAGGGTGGCGACCTTTTCGGCCAGACGTTCCGCTTCCACTTCTGTGTCGCCCTTGGCCACGCCGAGGAGTACCAGCAGTCCGCGCCCGATCTCTCCGGTGGTTTTACCTTCGACGGCGACGCGCGCCCGGCTGACCCGTTGGAGGACTGCTCGCATTTATTACCTCGCGCTTCCTGGAATCGGAGCCATTGTGGTGGGTAAGCGAGCATGGGTCAAACGCCGATAGCAGGGAAAACGTTTGACCCTATAGCCCACTATAGGGTATAGATATCTGCATGGAATCCTCCCTGCTCATCGGAGACGTTGCCGGGGCCGTCGGCGTAAACGTCCAGACGGTCCGGTACTATGAGCGTTTGGGGGTGCTTCCCCGCCCGGAGCGTAACCCGTCCGGCTACCGGCTCTATACCCCCGAGACCGTCCAGAGGATGCAGTTTATCCGCGAGGCGCAGGCGGCGGGTTTTACTCTGGGGGAAATAAAAGAAATCCTTGGTCTGCACTACCAGGGGGAGGCCCCCTGTGATTACGTCCAGAAGGTCGCC
>CBDUYQ010000238.1:0-2749 GCA_965371475.1 uncultured bacterium | reverse complement strand
CAGCGCCATCCAGCCAGGAGACCGATCGGAAACTCACGCTCGAACCTTCTCGCATCAAGGAGGTAAGCGAAATGAACACACGAACCCTTACAACCCTTCTGGCCATTGCGCTGGCAGGCATCTTTCAACCGCTGCTTATTGCACAGGCACAGACAGCGCCGGACTCGCTCGGCGGGACTGTGCTCGACCCTGACCGCCACCCCGTACCGCGTGCGCTGGTGCAACTCGAAACCACCGGCGGCACGGAAGTCAGCCGCACCCTCTCCGGCCCGGAAGGCCGCTTCCGGTTTACCGGCCTCACGGAAAATCGCTACCGCGTAGCCGTCACGCTGGCCGGCTTTGAAACTCTTACGCAGGACCTCCCCACCGGCAGCCACTATGAAATGGTTCTGGCGCTGGCGCCGGTGCAGGAACAGGTGGTCGTAACCGCCACCCGGACCGGCGCGCCCACCTCGCAACTCGGCGTCACCTCGACGGTTTTCACCGAAGAGGAGATTGCCGGGCGGCAGGCCGTCACCGTCAGCGACCTGCTGCGCGCCATGCCCAGCAGCGCCCTGGTTCGCACCGGCGGCCACGGCACGCTGACTTCGCTCTTTGTCCGTGGTGGGGAGAGCAACCACAACAAAATTCTCCTCGACGGGGTGCCGCTCAACGGCCCCGGAGGCGAGTTCTTCCTGAGCAACCTCACCGTGGAAAACATCGAGCGGGTCGAGGTCATCCGCGGACCGCAGTCGGCCCTGTTCGGCTCCGACGCCATGGCCAGTGTGGTACAGCTTTTTACCAAACGTACCCGCGAGGAAACCCCACGGCCCCGTGTTCACCTCTCTTTCGAGGGCGGCAACCGGACTACCTGGCTGGGCCGCGGCGGACTTTCCGGCAACACGGGACGGTTCGACTACTCCACCCAGTTTTCCCGTTTTTTCACCGACAACCGCGAAGTCAATAACACGTTCCACAACACTTCGCTTTCCGGCAACTTCGGGTATCAACTGAACGAATCCACCACGCTGCGCGCCATCCTGCGCGGAGAACTCAGCCAAACAGGGACGCCGGATGCCACCGCCTTTGAAGCGCCCGACCTGACTGCCCTGTCCCGCCGCCGGGGCGGCTCCGGGGCCGTAACGCTCCACAACCAGACCACGCAATACTGGGAGCAGCGCCTGACCTACGGCTTCAACGAAACCCGCATGATTTCCCAGGACCTGATCGCCGACAAGCTCCCGTTTGATTTCCTCTTTGATTCCCTTGACGTACAGAAACGCCACCACCTCAACTACCAAAGCGATTGGCGCGGCGGCTCGATCGGCAATGCCACCGGACAACACCTGCTTACCTTTGCCGTCGAATGGGAAGGCGAACACGGCTTTTTCGGTGACCGGCTCGACCCCGCCAACGTCGCCAAAGCCGAACGCAACAACGCCGGCTGGGTGTTCCAGCACCAGGGGCTCTGGAACCGTTTCTCGCTTACCACCGGTGTCCGGCTCGAAGACAACGACAGCTTCGGGTTCGCCGCCGCGCCGCGCGCCTCGGCTGCTTACTTCCTGCGCACCGGCGGCGGGCGGTTCGGCTCCACCAAACTCAAGGCCAACTTCGGCCTCGGCATCAAGGAACCGACCTTTGTGGAGTCCTTCAGCCGCAACTTTTTCTTCCTGGGGAACCCCGCATTGCAGGAGGAACGCATCCGCAGCGTCGAGACCGGCTTCGAGCAGCGCTTCTGGTATGACCGCGCCAAGCTGGAAGTCAACCTGTTCCACAACCGCTTCCGCGATCTCATCCAGTTTCAGATTGTGGACTTTACTACTTTCGAGGGCTCGTTCTTCAACGTCCAGCGCGCCAAGGCCAAGGGCGCCGAGGTTATTTTCGATTTCGCGCCCCGGCAGGGATTTCGCGCTCGTGGGACCTACTCCCTGCTCGATACTAAGTCCTCTTTCACCGAACGTCCGCTCTTGCGGCGGCCCCGGCACAGCGGAACGCTGGGTGTCTTCTGGGACTGGCGGCAACTTACGGTTTCTTCTACGACGCTCTTTGTCGGCCAACGGGAGGACAGCAGCTTTTCTGCGCCGGGCACAACATCCAATCCGGGTTACGTCCGTTGGGATATAGGCTGGCGGCTGCGCACCTCCCACCGGCTGACGTACTTTGGCGTGGTGGAAAACCTGCTCAACGACGACTACATGGAAGCCCTCGGCTTTCCGGCGCTCAAGCTGATGTTCCGCGCCGGTGCCCGCGTGGAATTCTAGGGAGGCGACCCGGTCTAAAGCAGCAGGTCGAGCGCCCAGTAGCCGCTGCGCTGCACCCGTTCGCCTTCGCGGAGGTTCAACGCAGACTGGAAGGCGGGCGCATTTGTGACGACGGTGTGGAACTCTCCATTTTCTCCGCAGGGATCCACACCGGCCGCCTCCAACTCGGCCAGCAAAGAAACGCTGAGTGCGCGGCCCAGCCAGCTCTCGTCCATCGTGTCCGCGCGGCAGGAAACTATCCGCGCCTCGCCGCCTATTTCCAGAAACTCCCGCAGGAGTTTTGGTGTGGGTTCGCCCCACAGAGGCTCAACCGCGATGAGATTTGTTTCCGCGCAGAGGCGCTCGGCCCAGACCTTGGCTGCTTCCAAATAGATATCTCCAAAAACAACGTGGGTAAACCCGCGTTCGGCCAGACCTGTTAGCAGCCGCCGGAACTCGCCTTCGTAACTCTCCCACGACGCGCGCCCGGTCAGGAACTCTACCCCGAGAACGTCCGCCTGTGCCTGCAC
>CBDUYQ010000237.1:0-2750 GCA_965371475.1 uncultured bacterium | reverse complement strand
GACTCGCTCCCTTCGACAGGCTCAGGGCAAGCAGGGCAGGCAGAATGACAGACAAAAGAAGGAATCCGTGAATCAAAGTTCGGCGCGAAGAAATTGCCCGGGCTTGGTTACTGCTGCTTCTGGGCGCGGAGCCGGCGGTAGCGGGCCACGTTGCGGACGTGCTCCCGGCCGGTGCGGGCAAAGTAGTGTCCGCCTTCGGTATTGCTGACAAAGTAGAGGAAATTGGTCTCAGCCGGATGGAGAGCGGCAGCCAGCGCCTCGCGTCCGGGGGAGGCAATTGGGCCGGGCGGCAGGCCGGGGTAGAGGTAGGTGTTGTAAGGTGATTTCCGGTCGAGGTCGCTCTGGTGGATGATGCCGTCAAACTCGCCCCCGAAGGCGAGCCGGGCGGCGTAGATTACCGTGGGGTCGCAGGCGAGCGGGATCCTGCGCCGCAGCCGGTTGGAGTACACCCCGGCAATCAGGCGGCGTTCGTCGCGCGCGCCGGTCTCCTCTTCCACCAGCGAGGCCAGGGTGACAATTTCGCTAACGCTGCGGTTGTCTGTGCCGCGCCGGGGTTCGAGTTCGCGGAACACGGTGCGGAAGCGGTCCACCATGGCGCGCACCATCTCCTGCGGGTCGGCAGGACGGGCGAAGCGATAGGTATCCGGGTAGAGGTAGCCTTCCAGGCTGGCGGCTTCCGGTATCAGGTCGCGGATTACAGAGGCATCCTCGGTGGCACGGAGGAAAGCCTCGCGGTTGGCCAGCTTCAACCGCGCTACTTCGTCGGCGATTTCCCAGCGGGTCCAGCCTTCGGGGATGGTCAGCGAGTGCAGGTAAATCCTTCCGTGTGCGAGCGTATGAAAGACACCGGCGGCGCTCTGCGCGTTGTCGAAGCGGTACTCGCCCGCCTTGAGCGTGCTCCACGGGCGCAGCCCCGCGTAGAGCAGAAACGGCCAGCGCGAGAGCAGTACACCGTTGTCAGCGAGTCTGGTGGCGATGGCGCGCCGTCCCAGCCCCTGTTCAATCACCAGCGTCACCGGCTCGTTGTAGCCGCGGTAGGGAACCAGGAGCAGCAGGAGAAGCGTCGCCGCTGTCGCAAGTAAACTTGCCGCAATGACTTGTTGCCGCCGGGTTCGTTCCCCGGCGTGGACTTGCTGACGGGATTTCTCAATAAAGTCGCCCGGTAATTCCGGGTGGAACAGCCCGCGCAAGGACTCCCGGAAGTCCCGGCTAACACCGGCTATCTGAGACTTGATGAGTGCGAGTTGTTCTTCCGGGGTCATGGCAGGTTATCCGGTAACGGCTTGCCGGTCGAGGTAGGTTTGCAGGATGAGCTGGGCGGCAATCTGGTCGGCTTTCTCCCGGCGCTTCGAGCGCGAGAGGCCCGCGTCCAGCATCAGGCGTTCGGCCTCGGCGGAGGTCAGGCGCTCGTCAATGAGTTCCACCGGCAGGCCGGTGGATTCTCGCAGGCGTTCGGCGAGGCGTTCGGCCTCGGCGGCGCGCTTGCCGGCGTGGCCCTTGAGGTGGAGCGGGTGGCCGACGAGAATGCGTTGGACCTGCATGGCTTCCACCAACTCGCCTAGGCGGCCCATATCGGCCCGGCGGTTGGTGCGCTTGAGGGTAGGCAGGGGTTGCGCGGTCACGCCCAGCGGGTCGCTCACCGCCAGCCCGACGTTTTTCATCCCCCAGTCTATAGCCAGAATACGCCCTGCGTCTGTCATCAAGCCCATTCTAGGCAAGGAGTTTGCAGAGTGTCCAGTAGCCAGGGGAGAAGACTAGCCTTCGTCCGGCGGACTGTCCTTCAGGGTGCGAAGGAACTGCACCACGCGCCAGATGGCCTCGTCCGACTGCGTATCGCCCAGCCCCGGCATCCCTGTAAGGCGGATGCCGTTCTGGATGACCCAGAAGAGCTCTTCGTCCGAGTAGGCCTGCACATGTTCCGAACCCAGGTCGGCGGCGCGGGGGTACATCCGCTGGCCGATGTCGGTGGGCGTGCGGCCATCCACGCCGTGACAGGAGGAGCACTGCGCGATGAACAGGCCCTCGCCGTAGGCCATGCTGTAGGAGGTGGTTTCCGGCGCCGGAGGGATTGATCCCCGCGCGCTGCGGCTGACGATGAAGTGTTTACCCTTGGTGGCGACGTAGGTTTCCACGGCGCTGGGGTCTTCGAGCGCCGACAGGTTGACATATTCCAGCGCAACAACGCCCGCCAGTAACAGACCTGCCAGGCCCCACCCTATCCAAAATCGGCGGCTCTTCAGCATTCGGCTCTCCTTCAACGGGCAGCAACTGCGTAAACGTGTAAACGGATGTGCCGTTCCTGCTACTTAGGATGGTTAGGAAAAGGCAAAGGATTCAAACAGGGTAAAAGGCGGTAGTGAGTTTGCGAACAACCTGGAAGGCGGGCGGAAAACGTTAAGCGCGGTTTCCGAGGGCGCCATTGGCCTGTTCGGGAGACTGCGGCTTCTGTTGAGATGACTGCTCTATTCCCGCCAGAACGAGCAGCAGCAGGCCCAGAGCCATCCAGACAATCAGGATTCGTTTGCTTTTGAGTATTCTTTTCACTTTGTTTTTATCGGCTCCCATGAAAAAAGACATCACTGAAAAGATGTTCCCGGCAGGGGAAAAGTTGCACTTTTTTCGGCCTGGCAGCAAAGATAAGAGGATTTTTAGCTGCCAGCGCAGCGTTAATCGGCCTGCGGCGGGAAGCGGTGGAGAAAAAGCAGGTAGCAGAGCGCCGCCGTGGCGAAGAAGCCGAGCGTGATTACAAT
>CBDUYQ010000236.1:0-2762 GCA_965371475.1 uncultured bacterium | reverse complement strand
GTCTTTGGCCGCGCCCTGCTGGCTCTGGCCGAGGAAGGCGCGAAGGTGACCGAGGAGATGGTGCGTCAGGCGGAGTGGATTGCCGGCCTTGAATTCACCAACGAAGACCGCCAGCTGCTGATTGAGGACCTCAACCAAACCGTTGCGCATTATGAAGAGATCCGGGCCATCCCTATCGATAACAGCGTCCCGCCCGCCCTGCGCTTTGCCACCGTCGAGTCCAATGACGAGCACGCCGCCAAACGGGAAAACGTGGTCGAGATGGCCCGCCGTCCCGCCGTCCGAAAACCCGCCTCCGACGAAGCACTGGCCTTCTCTCCTCTGACCGAGCTGGCCGAGCTGGTTCGCACGCGGCAGGTCTCTTCGGTAGAACTTACCCGATTCTATCTGGAGCGTTTGCGCCGCTATAATCCCCTGCTCAAATGTGTAATATCGTTTACCGACGACCTCGCCCTGCAACAGGCTGAAAAAGCCGACAGGGAAATCGCTGCCGGACACTATCGCGGGCCGCTGCACGGAATTCCCTGGGGCGCAAAAGATCTGCTGGCTGTTCCCGGCTACCGCACCACATGGGGCGCCAAGCCCTTTGAAATGCAGGACCGCGGCAAGGAAAAAGCCGCTGTCGTTCAGCGCCTGGAAGATGCCGGAGCAGTACTGGTTGCCAAGCTCACCCTGGGCGCACTGGCCTGGGGCGATGTCTGGTACGGCGGCAAGACCCGAAACCCCTGGAAGCCGGAACAGGGTTCGAGCGGTTCCTCCGCCGGGCCAGGCTCGGCCACCGCCGCCGGTCTGGTTGGTTTCGCCATTGGGACGGAAACATGGGGGAGCATCGTCTCCCCCTGCACCCGCAACGGTATCACCGGTTTACGGCCCACCTACGGACGTGTCAGCCGCGCCGGGGCTATGGCTCTTTCCTGGAGCATGGATAAAATCGGCCCGATGGCCCGCTCGGCGGAGGACTGCGCGCTGATTTTCGGCGCCATCCACGGCGCCGACGGTGTTGATACCAGTGCCGTTGACCGCCCCTTCCACTGGCCCCTCAAAGGCGACCCACGCAAGTTGCGCGTTGCCTACCTGACCGATCTGTTTGAAAATGACCGCACGGAAAATATCGAAGATGAAGCCCGCAAACAAGCCGCCCGCGAGTGGCAGGAGATCGACCACAAAACCCTCGACACCCTGCGCGCTATCGGGTTCGACTTGAAACCGCTGAAATTGCCGGACACCTACCCGGTCGAGGCGCTCGGCTTTATCCTCTCAGCCGAAGCCGCCGCCGCCTTTGACGAACTTACCCGTTCCGGCAAAGACGACCTGCTTGTCCGCCAGACCCGCAATGCCTGGCCCAATGTTTTCCGTAACGCCCAGCTCATTCCTGCCGTCGAATATATTAGAGGGAACCGCATCCGCACATTAATCATGCGGGAGATGGAGGAAGCGCTGGCAGACGTGGATGTTTTCGTCGCCCCCAGCTTTGCCGGCAACCACCTGCTGCTGACCAACCTGACCGGCCACCCGGCCGTGGTTGTGCCCAACGGTTTTCGCCCATCCGACGGCACCCCCACCAGCATCACATTTACCGGCAGGCTGTTTCGGGAAACCGGGGTATTGGCGGTGGCACACGCCTTCCAGCAGGCGACCGGTTTCCACCGGGAGCGCCCGCCGATTGAAAAGTTTTTGCAGGAATCTAAAAATGCCGACTGAACACGAACCATCGGCAGAGGAGACCCATAACACATGAAACACCGTAACGCTTTCGCCCTGCTCCTGGCCCTGGTGCTGGGAGCCGTCAGCCTCCACGTAACCCGGGCGGCTGAGCCGATTAACCTCTCCAGCCCGGAGATCAAAAAGGCTCTCGCCGTCCTTCTGCCCGAGGCCCTGGAAAAACACATCCGCATCCTAGCCGATGACAAGATGGAAGGACGCGAAGCCGGCACCCGCGGCCACCGCAAAGCGGCCAAGTACATGGCGGAGCAGTTCGAAGCGCTCGGCCTCCAGCCCGCCGGCGACGGCGATAGCTACTTCCAATCCATTAAATTCCGCACCGCCCGGCCTGAGAAAGGGTCACTGACAATTTCTCGCGACGGCCAGGAAACCTCGTACAAATACAAAGAGGATTTCATGGTCTTTGCCGACCTCCAGCGGAACAACACCAGCGTTACCGCCCCGGCAGTGTTCGTCGGCTTTGGCATTTCCGCCCCGGAACTCGGATATGACGACTATGCCGGCGTGGATGTCAAAGGCAAAATTGTTGTGATGTTCTTCTTTGGAACCCCAGCCTCCCTCACCGACGACCAACGGGCCCACTTGGGCGGCCGCTCGGTAAAGACCGCCACCGCCGCCGAGCAGGGCGCCGTCGGCATGGTGTTCATCCGGGGTCCAGAATCCCGCATCCCCTTTCAGGGCGCGGTCCGGTTTCTCGGCCGCGGATCAACCACCTGGCTCGCCCCGGACGGAACACCGGGCGGCTTCTTCCCGGGACTTCAAGCGAAAGCGTTTCTCAACACCGATGCCACCAAAGCCCTCTTCGCAGGCTCCCCACAAAATTCTGAAGAGGCATTTGAAGCCCTGGCCGGAGGAAAACCGCACAGCTTCCCCCTGGCCGTCGAACTCCGGATCGAAACAACCTCGAAGCATAAAGACTTCAAGAGCCCCAACGTAGCCGCCGTGCTGCCCGGTTCCGACCCGCAATTGAGCAACGAGTACGTCATCTTCAGCGCCCACCTCGACCACACCGGCATCAACCCCCGCCGGAAGGGCGACAA
>CBDUYQ010000235.1:0-2777 GCA_965371475.1 uncultured bacterium | reverse complement strand
AGGCAGAAGAGCAGGATAATAACGAACCAGCCCGCCACCAGCCCATAGCGCAGGGGCCAGTTGAGGGCGGAGGGTTCTTCCGGCTGCATCGCTACCGATTTAGTTTCCTGCGGCAGCACCAGTGAGACCACCAGCGCGGTGAGAACGGCCGCCATCATTCCAACGACGTTCCACCACAGCCAGGAGAGTTCCGGCACCCCCAGCCACAGCCAGGCGTTCAAGGCAATGCCGACGGTGACGCCGGTTTTAACTGCCAGCGGCGTGGCCCAGCGGGTCAGGATGCCAAGGAAGAACGCGGCAAAGATGGGGCCGTAGAGCAGGCTGCCGACCTTGTTGATAGCTTCTATGACGGTCCCGCCGATGTAAGGAACCAGAAAGGCAAAGCCGACGGTGAACAGCCCCCAAGCGACGGTAAACAGTTTCGAGGCAGCCAGGTAGTGCCGCTTGTCTCTGCCGGGCGCGAGGTAGGGCTGGTAGAGGTCGCGCATGGTGGCCGCGCTCATCGAGTTCAAGGCCGAATCGAGCGACGACATCCCGGCGGCCAGCACGGCGATGAAGAGAAACCCGATGAGTCCGTGCGGCAGGTATTGCAGGATGAACAGCGGCACCATCCAGTCTGGATGGCCGGCGGGGATTTGCGCGGCGAAACCGGGTGTCAGGCGAACGAAAGCGCCGATGATCAATCCCATCACGGAGTAGAGCAGCACGATGGGGAAGCGCCCGAAGACGTTGAGCAGCAGCGAACGCTTGACGTCGTCGGTCGAGCCGACGGAAAGCTCGCGCTGCACCTGGCTCTGGTCGCAGCCGTAGTAGCTGACATAAAGAAAGAAACCGCCGAGGAGCATCGGCCAGAAGGCGTAGTCCTGCCCTGAGCCGAGCCCTAACCGCATGTCGAAGATGCGGAAGCGCCCGGCCTCGCCCGCGTAAACCTCCATCACGTTCGCAAAGCTGCCGACCTTGCCCAGCGCCACCGCCGCCAACGCGAAGATGCCCACGCCCAGGATGGTCATCTGGATGACGTCGCTCCAGATGACGGCGCGGATGCCGCCGAGGGCGTCGTAGAGAATCGTGACGACACCTATGCCGACGATGTATGGCCAGACGCGGTTGGGGTCGGTCTCGCCGAAGAAGATGGCAATCACGAAGCCGACGGCATAAACCGCCACGCCCGTGGCCAGCCCGCGGCTGATTTGGAACAGCAGGGAGATATAGACCTGCGTCCCGGCGTCGAACCGCCGGTTGAGGTATTCGTAGATGGAAAGCACACCGGTGCGGTGATAGACCGGAATCAGGAAGAACATGATGAAGAGCAGCGCCAGCGGTACGCCGAACTCATAGGTAAGCCAGCCCAGCCCGCCGCCGGACTCCACACTCTTGAGCGCCACAAACGCCGGAGCGGAAACAAAACTCACCGTCGAGAGTTGCGTCGCCATGGTGGACATCCCCGAGGCCCACCACTTCACCCGTCGCCCGCCCAGGTAGTAGTCCTCTTCGGTCTTCTGCGTCCGGTTGAGGTGCAGTCCCATCCAGACAAGGAAGACGACGTAAACCGCGACCAGGCTGTAATCAAGCAGGTTCATTGGATTTCACAACTAACAAAATGGAGTTCATATAGCAAGTGTGGTAGAGGAGCTTGGGGTAGTCGTGGCATCTGTATAAGGGGACGTGGCTTGAGCAGCAACATTACCCTCCTTGGTGAGATTCTATTCCTGGTAATTTTCCTTTCCCGTCCGGAAGGGGTGCCTGCCTACCTACCGCAGGCAGGCTACGCACCCGCTTCCGGACTGCATTACCTTTGCGGGTGCAGAGCACCTCTTCCGAACGGGAGGTGTTTAGGTAGGGGAGGGGCGGAGCTTGCACTGAGCGGAGCCGAAGTGCCCCCTCCCGTTTTCTGTTTGTTTTCAGGAGCGTTCTTCAATGTTTCAGTATAGCGGTGGGGGACCCGTTCGGCTTCCGCCTCAGGGTAAATTCCACCCCCACCCTACCCGGATGCAGTCGAAGCCTGTCCGCCTCTGGCGGAAATCTCATCCGAAGATGGCGGACAGGAACCCTTCGACTGCGCTCAGGGCAGGTGTCCGCCCCACCAAAATGTGGGCTATTGGCCGGTGCGGCTTCTGGTACCTGCGAGGGGTGGGCCAGTACTTTCGTTCCAGTCGAAAGGGAAGATTGGAGGATTCTAATGTTCGTCTTCCCGTGAGATATATGACCATAGCCAATCGGCGCAGGCCGGTGGCGCAAGCGAGGGTCAGGAGAGGCTGGAAGCAAGAAAGACCCCTTGATGAGGAGTGGTTGATTGTTCTCCTTTCTTGAACTCGCGGAACGAGTTTGGTGGCGGTGGTGAGGTCGTGCCCCACGGACTGCCCCCTCGGGGGCAACACGGCTTCATCGCCGCTTCTTTTTGCCTACTGGAAACTCTTGACGGCCTCTTCCGTGTCCGGGTGAATTTCAAACAGCGAATGCAGGTGCGTAATTTTAAGGATGTTTTCAACTTTTTCCGTCGGGGCGGCCAGCTTGATTTCGGCGCCCTGTTTTTTGGCGGTTAACGAGGCTTCGGCCAGTGTGCCCAGCCCGCCGCTGTCGATTTTATCCACCCGGCCCAAGTGGACGATGATGGCTCTCTCGCCGGCAGCCAGCAGCTTCTGGAGTTCTTCGCGCACCCAGGCGTAGGCGTCTTTGCCGGTGAACACGCCGGCAAGGGTGACCACGGGGATGTCCTTGTGCCGCCCGGTGTGGACGGTCAGCGGCTGGTTTTTCTTGAACATCATGCTCCCGGCCCC
>CBDUYQ010000234.1:0-2796 GCA_965371475.1 uncultured bacterium | reverse complement strand
TGCATGAATTGACAGTGTTGCCGCGGCGCTGGTAGCATCAAAAGTTCCCGAAACCGGAAAGGAAAGCGAGGAAGAATGGCGCGTATTCAGCGACAAGAATTGAAGCACGACGAGTTCGTGGACTCGATAGACCTCCTCTGGGCCTACGTCGCGGAAAACACGCAAAAGGTGGCCCTGATGGCCGTGGCGGTTATCGTGGCGGTTGGGGGCATCGGCTGGTATGTCCTTCACGGCCAAGCGCAGGAAGAGCAGGCCGGCCTGTTGCTCAGCCAGGCTATCGTGGCGTATGAGGGGCAGGTGCAGGAAGGTTTGCCGCCGCTCCCTGGACAGGAAGGCCGGATTTTCAGCAGCCAGGAAGAGAAGTGGGAAATGGCGTTGGAGAAATTTGCCGCCGTGCGCGAGCAGTTCCCCGGTACGCAGGCAGGAGAGATTGCCCGGCACTACGAAGGGATCTCCCAGTATCGCTTGGGAGAACGAGAGGCAGCGGTGGAGATTCTCGAAGAGGTGGCCCGCTCCCGGCGCAGAGACGTGGCCTCGCTGGCACAGCTCCATCTCGCGGGTTTCTACAGTGAGCAGGGCCGCACGGAAGAGGCGGAGAAACTCTACCGTGGCCTTATCGCCGCGCCCACGGGCACCGTTCCGAAGCAGACCGCCCAGTTTGGGTTGGCTTCCATGCTGGCCGAGTCCCGGCCGGAAGAGGCCCGCGACCTCTACGAGCAGATCAAGGCCGAGTTTCCCAACACGCCCATTGCCGCCGCAGTTACCCAGCGGCAGGAGCTGTTGCCGAAGACCCAACCAGGGGAAGCAACATCGGTGGAGCCAGTGGAGCCGGCAGCGCAGTAATCTGTTGACGGTCCCCCGGTTTTCTTAGCGGAGGTGCGGTGAATTCCTTGGCGTCTTATGCAATGCCCACCGGGCAGAGTCAGGGCCGCCGCTACCCGGAACCCGGCCATCCCTACCGCACTCCTTTCCAGCGCGACCGCGACCGCATCATCCACAGCCGGGCCTTCCGGCGTCTGGAGGCCAAGACGCAGGTCTTCACCCGGAAATTCTCCGACCACTTCCGCGACCGTTTGACCCACACGCTCGAGGTCACCCAGATTGCCCGGACGGTAGCCGGTGCGCTCGGACTGAATGAAGAGTTGTGCGAGGGGCTGGCGTTGGTGCACGACATCGGCCACCCGCCCTTTGGCCATGCCGGCGAGGCGCGGCTGGATGAATTCATGCGTTTGGTGGGGGAGAGGTTCGACCACAACCTCCACGCCCTCCGCACGGTGGAGAACTTCGAGCAGCGTTACGCCGCCTTCCCCGGTCTCAATCTCACTTTCGAGATGCGCGAAGGCATCATCAAGCACTCGCGCGATTATGATCCCGCCGCCTACCCGCACCTCGCCGAGTACCGGCTGGAGAACCGTCCTCCGCTGGAAGCGCAACTGGTGGACCTGGCCGATGAAATTGCCTACAGCAGCGCCGACCTCGACGACGGGCTGGAGTCGAAGCTGCTCACCACGGAGATGATGGCCGAAGAGGTCCCGCTGGTGGGGAAGTTGCTCGAAGAGGCCAGAGCGGAATTCCCCGGCGCGCTGCCCAAACTGCAATTCAACCAGGCGCTGCGGCGGCTGATTGATACGCTGACTACCGATCTCATCGAGAACACCCGCCGGACGCTGGAAGAAAATAAAATCACTTCTGTCGAGGCCGTGCGGGCTTGGCCCGAGCGGCTGGCGGGATTCAGTCCTGCCGTGGAAGAGCAGAAGAATACGCTGAAAGAGTTCCTCCATCGGCTGCTGTACAACCATCCTCAAATTACCCTGGAACGGCAACGCGCCGTGGCCTGCCTGGGGGAGTTGATTGAGCTTTACACCCGCCACCCGGACCGGCTCCCCCCCTCCTACGCCGGCAAAGTCGAGCAGGGCGGTCTGCACCGTGTGGTCTGCGACTACATGGCCGGGATGACCGACAATTTCGTCTTCCGCGTGTACGATGAAAATTTCGAATCTCGGGAAAGCATCCAGTAATCCTCGCCCGCTACCCCGCTGTTCTCCCTGCCTTGACTTCCCGCCGCTGTGCCGATAAAGTGTTTGTTTACGCTAGGTTTGGTGAACGCCCATGTATATTGGTGTCAAAGAACTGGGGCGTCACGACCTCAGGTTCCGTGAAGATTTTCAGCCCGGCACGATAGAGTTTCGTTCCGCCGAGTTCCGGCAGTTCGGCCCATTGCATGCGGAAGTGGATGTGGCGCTGGACGGCGAAGAAATTCACCTCCGGGGCCGGTTGGCAGGGGAGTTTGAAATTTCCTGCGCCCGTTGCCTGGAGCCGGTGCGGTGTGATGTCCGGCGGGAGTTCGACCTCCGGTATCGTCCCGTGGGCAGCATTCGCTCGGAAGACGAATTGAAGCTCTTGCACGGGGACCTGGAAGTCGGGTTTTACCGTGGCGACGGGTTGTTCCTGGCCGATGCACTGGCCGAGCAGGTCAACCTTGAGATGCCGGTCAAGGCGCTTTGCCGGGAGGAGTGCCAGGGCTTTTGCCCCGACTGCGGGGTCAACCGGAACCGTGAGCGTTGCCGGTGCAGCCCCCAAGAGGCTGACCCCCGGTGGTCGGCTCTGGCGGGGTGGAAATCAGAAGCTTCCAGCGGTAAGAAATCTTAAGAACGAAGAGGAAAATATGGCGAACCCAAAGCGACGACACTCTAAATCGCGCAGAAACAAGCGGCGGGCGCACGATGCCATCAAGGCGACGCAGTCGGGCGAATGCGCCAACTGCCACGAACCCAAGCTGCCGCACCGGGCCTGCGC